>NZ_KV794530.1:0-27600 GCF_001808785.1 Streptococcus sp. HMSC077D04
CACCTTGTGCTCCAGTCAGACCACGTTCACCTTGATCTCCTTTTTCACCTTTAGCACCATCTTTAATAGCAATTCTTTGAACAAGTTCGTCTACACCTTCAGTGTAAACACCGTTACCATCATTATCAAGATAGAAAGTGAGGTTATTGGTATCACCGATTTTATTTTGATCAACACGTGGTTTTACAGTTTCAATGAATTCTTTAGCAACACCGATTTGAACAATACGTGGTTTAGCTTCTTTAGTAACTCTATTACTAATTGGCAAGCCTAGGATTGTTTCATTACCTAATCGATGAACTTTATAGGTAATTTGACGTTGTCCTTTTTCACCTTCTCTAACTAATCTAGTCTCACCTTCTGGCAATTTACTAGTTGGAAGATAGATAGTTTGGAATTCAAGTTCTTCTGTAACAGTCTTGTTACTAGTACCACCATTTGGATTTGCATCCAAGAGGAGTGGGTTTGCTCTATAATAATAGTTAGAGTTACTGTATGGGTCATTGCTAGTAGCGGCACCGCCACCACCTTGGTCCACGTTAAAAGTAACTGGTTTCAAACGAACAGACAAGTCACCATTTGGATTAATGATAGGCAAACTAAATCTGATTGTTTGTTCCATATTTGTTGAAGTAGCAGAGGTCATACTGTATCCTGAGTGAGATACGAAGTTGGCACCCTGGCTAATAGGTTTTGATTGCTCTCTTAATCTTGGAGTTGTGATGGTTGCATTTGAAGGATTTCCAAATCCATCCCCTTTGTCCAAGATAAAGTTATTATTAACAAATTCACCTGGACCAGAGTATCTAATTGTGAAATTCAATCTATTACCTTGACGTACTGTTGTTACATCGTAATGAATTGAATTACCACCACGTGAGTTTCCGTAGCCACGGAAACTATAACTACGACCACCTTGACTAATATCTGTAAATGCAACTGTATTTCCAGAACCTGAAACAATTGGGTTAGCTGGATTGCTAGCTGCTCTAAAGCCACTGTGCCCTTTATCCAAGTCTTCTTTACGGATAGCTGGATTTTGGCGAGCGTCAGAAAGGCTAAGAGCTGGTTTCAAAAGTTCATTTGTAGATGCAGGTCTTGACGTAGCTTCTACTTTAACAGGTGTGCTAGTTGGCAAAACAGTACTATCAACAGCTGAACGATCAGTTGTTGCAACTGGTTTAGCTTCTTCTTTGGCTTCTGCAGCGTCAGCTTTCTTCACTACAGGAGTTTCTGATACAGTTCCTTTATCAGAGTTAGAACGAAGTTCTAGACCAATAATAGCCGATTGAATAGATGACTCTGCTGCTGATAATTCAACTTCAGTTGCATCTGCTTTCCCAAGCAAGCTTTGACCAGCTTGGATACTTGCTTGCAAGTTTGCAGCACTTGCTTCTGTATATAACTTACTCTCAAGTTTTTTAGCACGCGAAAGAGCCGTTAACAATTTTGACTTGTCAACAGCATCTTGATGCGTTACTTCTTCTTTTTTATCTTTTGCTTCTTCAACTTTTTCTGCTGGTCTAGTAGCTTCTTCAGTTTTAGCTGGAGTCGTTTCTACTGGGTTCGCAACAGTTGGAGCTGCATAAGTTGTTTCTTTTTTAGGTGTAGAAACTTCTGCTGGTTTAGTAGCTTCATCTACCTTATCAACAGAAACACTGTTAGTTGCTTCTGGATGTTGTTCCTCCGCTTGTACTGATTGCGCATTGGCAGCAGTTCCCAAGACTAAGGCTGTCCCGAGCAAGACACTAGCTGCACCAAAGTGATACTTACGAATAGAGTATCGTTGTTGCATGCTATACCAGTCAAATGATTTCTTATGTGAATGTTTCATTTTAAACTCCTAGATAATATTTTATAGTTCCTACTCTACAACCATTTGATATATAAATCAATATTTTCTATACAATTAATATATTCTCTTTTTGTACCTAAAAGTCACTTATATTATTCTAATTTTTCTGACTAATTCAGACAATTTTTCTACTCCGACATTTTTGTACACTTTAGACAATAATATGATATAATGAAAATAGGAGGAAATTACCAATATGCGCAACCTTTTATCCACAAAAGATCAAAGACAATTACGTTTAATGGAAACCTTAATTCAGAATCGTAATTGGATGAAATTGCATGAACTTGCCGAAAAGTTAGGATGTACAGAACGAATTCTAAAAAGTGATTTAAATGAATTACGTGCTGCTTTTCCAACTATTGACATCCAATCTTCTGTTAACGGAATTATGATAGATTTAGAAGTTAATACTAGCGTTGAAGATATTTATCAATATTTTCTTGCTCATTCTCAATCTTTTCAATTACTAGAGTATCTGTTTTTTAATGAGGGCCTACCTATTTATCGAACGATAGAAAATCTTCACTCTAGTAATGCCAACCTCTATCGATTAGGCAGAAATATTACAAAAACTCTGTCAACTCAATTCCAAATTGAACTATCATTTACTCCATCCGAAATACGTGGCAATGAAATCGATATTCGCTATTTTTTTGCCCAATATTTTTCTGAGCGCTATTATTTCCTAGACTGGCCTTTTCCTGACCTTCCTGAAGAGGATTTAACAGAGTTTGCTGATTTCTTCTATAAAATCACGAATTACCCGATGCGATTTTCAATTTATAGAATGTATAAATTGATGATAGCTATCAGTATTTACCGCATCAAAAGTGGTCATTTCGTCGACTTACCCAATCATTTTAACGATGAATACTACCCTCTTTTGATGAGTATTCCAAACTTTGAGGAGATACTTGTCCATTTTTCTGAAAAACTGGGACTGGAAATCACTCCAGATATCATCGCACAAATTTTTATTTCCTTTATTCAAAACAATCTTTTCTTAGATCCTCAAGAGTTCTTTAATTCATTAGAAGAAAACAGTGAAGCTAGATACTCATACCAATTACTTAGTCAAATATTAGAACGCCTATCAAAACAATATAAGATTACTTTTACCAACCACGATGAGCTTATTTGGCATTTGCACAACACTGCTTTCTTTGAAAGACAGGAAATCTTTTCTACCCCAATCTTATTTGAACAAAAAGCATTGACGATTAAAAAATTTGAAGTTTACTTCCCAGACTTTATGGGGAGTGCACGTCAAGAACTAGCCCAATACCGTCAGGCGATTGGACAGCATGACCATCCTGAACAGTTGGAACACTTGATGTACACCCTCTTCACCCATGCAGAAAATATCACTACTCAATTATTAGCCAATCGACCTCCTATCAAGGTGTTGATTATCAGTAACTTTGACCATGCCCTATCCCTTACCTTGATGGATATGCTTTCCTATTACTGTAATAATCGTTTTACTTTCGATATTTGGGACCAACTGCAAACAAGCCCTGAAATTTTAAATCAGACAGATTACGATATCATCGTGTCAAATTTCTATATTCCAGGCATCACTAAGAAGTTTATGTGCCGAAACCATCTGTCAATCATGGATTTGGTTAATCATCTTAATACTTTATCAAATGAGATTCATTTATCCAATACTTTATAAGCTAAAAAAAGTCAGCTTAATTTTGCTGACTTTTTCTCTTATCTGATTTCTATACTTCCTTTACAAAAACCAATTCCTGTGGCTGGGACAGATCTTCTCGGTAGTTAAATCCTGCAAAGCTTAAGCGACGAGCTTCCTCCACCGTCTGTACTTGATTTTCTATCAAGGCTGTCAGAAAGGCACCACGCGCTTTCTTAGAAATAGTTGAGTGAATTTTCAACTGATCACCCTTATCCTCCATGAATTTGAAGGTCACCATTTTTTCTCTGATTTCCTTAGAAAATACAGTCTCAAACTCGGATGACAAGAGAGAAAAAATCACTTCTTCCTGCGTCACAGCTTCATCATAGGCTTGCTTCCAATGGCTCTTCAAAGTCTTACCAGCGACTTTTAATTTCATCAAAAAATCCAAACGGTAAGGGGCTATGGGTGACAAGGCTGGAATGACACCGTACAAAGCCGAGGTAATGAAGACATGACTTTCAAGATAGGCTTGTTCTGCCTCGGTTAACTTATCTCGCTTGATATGGCGATACATCAGCCCATCAAAAAGTTTCAAGGCTGGATAGTGTTGAGCTGTTTGTTTTTTTAAAGCTTGGATATGTTGAAATTCTTCCGCAGCCTTCTCAGCTGAAACTTTGTAAAAACTCTCCAATTGACTAGCAGAATAGAGAGCCAAGGCAACCAGCACGGCCTGACTTTCTGGTCTTAAAGGAGTTGCCTCGATACTCGGCAAGTCTGTATTCATTTCTTTTGCTGTTGGAATTAAAATTTTCATATTGATAGTGTAGCATATTTTTTAGCTACTACCAAGAAATTCATCTGAAAAACCTCGGTTTGACCGAGGCTTCTCTATTTATTTTGGCCATCCTAACCAGACAGCCACGAGAACAAGGGCTGTGCCAGCTAAGCTTGTTAAGATAGATAAGAATTTATCTTTTTTCTCCTTGAACTGAGAAAAACCTATCTTCAAAGCGAGCAGTCCGAGTAGCATTGAAGCAAGCATCACATAAAAACCCATTTCTTTGTCCTCCATTAGTCTTTAAATTCCCTTATTATAACATACACTTCTTAAATAAAGCCGTTCTTACTTTAGCTTAAAGTTCTTGAGATAATTGTCTTTTCCTACTTGACCTTCAAAGGTTTTACCATTTTCAAGGTAAGGAAGGTCATCTGATACTGAGGCCTTAACCTTGTAAATCTTGCCATCAACTTTAAAGAAGTAGACGGTGTCTCCCTTGATAACAGCTGATTTGAGGTCTGCTACCACACCCTTGATGCTTTCTGTGGTTTCATTATCAATTTCAAGGTCGTTTTTATTGGCGTACTTGCTGAGCAGCTCTTCCACTGTCGTAGCTACGATAACATTTTGGTACTCGACTGCGTCTACCAAAGCGTACTCTTTGACCAAACCAGCATTGTCCTTCAAGCCCATGATGTAGAGAGGCTTGTCATTGAGATTGATGAGGATTGGGAAGGTCGCCTTGTAGGATTTCTCCTGAACAGCACCTTCGGCTGATTCACGGGCTGATTCTTCGGTCGCAGAAGCCAAGCTGTACTTAGTAATTTCTCCTGTCCGCATATTTTCAAGTATAAAACCAAGATTACTCTCATCCGCATTGGCCGACGTCACACCTGTGTAGAGATAGATGTCATTGCCGATAGACAAGTAATTATAACCCTTGGTAGTCTGGGTCACGTTTTTCTTGGAAATCATAGCATTCCAGAAACCGTCCTTGTACTTGCCGTTGTAGTTGATTTGCTCAATAGTTTCCTCAGCTGGATAGACCCTGTCCACCCATTCTGGAACATCTGCCAAGCTGTATTCCTTGGTTTCTCCATTTGTGGCGTCCAAGATAATGACTGAAGCAGGACGGGGAACCGCAAGCCCAAATTGCTTTTGATAAACCGTTGCTACATAGAAAGGATTGCCCTCATCGTCCACCTCGAAAGATGGAGTTTTGAAGATCTTGGTTGGGTACTTAAAGCGCAGGTGACGCTTGACATCACGGTTAAAATACTCCGAGTCTGAATATTTGATTGGTGTCTTCAAGTCCACCAAATTGGCATTTCCAGTTACCATGTCCACCTTAATATACTCGCCGATTCCCTTGGCCTGATTATTAAACCACTTGATAGGGTCTGCATATTCTAGTGGCGTAACTCGATAAGGCTTTCCGTCAATCGTTAGTTGAGTATAGGTATCTGCCGCTACGTACTGGGACACCTTATCTGTTAGGGAACCCAAGTAGCGGTCACCAATTTTTTCAGCGGTACTTCTATCTAAAATAGGAACCTTACTTGTATCAGTCTTAGGAAATTCAGTAAAGTCTTTTTCCGTCACCGTAACTACATTGGCATAATTTTTAGCCTGAAAAATGCTAGAAGTCACCAAGGAAACCAAGGCTGCTAAGAGAAGAATTCCTCCAATAGAAGCAAAAAGAACTTTCCCTAACCGATTGATTTTGAAACCCTCTAGATTTAAGGCAGCTTCCGCCTTGCCGTGACGCACATGGACTGTTTTTACAAGATTTATCCCCTTGCCAAAGCCAAATAAGATTGCCACAACCAACAAATGCCCACAGAGGAAAAAGAGAAATTCCCAGCTGGTCAGGTTAAGAGGCGGTAAAAAGATATACCAGGTCGTTGCGATAAAAATAAGTTCAAAGACTATTCGTTTCATTTGCTTTCCTCCTAAATGATTCGTCCTTCCAAATGATCCAGTTCATGCTGACAAATCTGGGCTGGGAAGCCTGTCAAGGTGATGGTCTGTTCCTGCCACTTGCTGTCACGATAGGCAACCCTTATAGTTTCATAACGCTTAGTGGGTCTCACACCTACTAAGGACAAACAGCCTTCTTCTGTCTCATAAGGTCCTTCAAAAGACAGAAGCACTGGGTTAAACATGACCACAGGAACCAAGCCAAGATTAAAGATAATCACTCGCTTCTGCACCCCAATCATATTGGCAGCCAAACCGACACAGGTCTCACGATTCGCTAATAGTGTATCTTGTAAATCTCTGGCAAGATAAAGGTCTTCCTTACTTGCAGGTTTCGAGACCTGCGACAAGAATAAGATATCTCGGATAATTTTCTTTTCCACTTCCTCACACTCCTCTTGATCCTTACTATATTATAGCAATTATAGCACAAAAGCCGATAACTGCAAGCCCTTTCCCTTAACTGTAGCAAAAAGCCATCCGAAGATGACTTTTTCTTTTTAAATCGCATTCTTGTCAAAACCGAGTTT
The DNA here is from genome assembly GCF_001808785.1 of Streptococcus sp. HMSC077D04. Classification (GTDB taxonomy): domain Bacteria; phylum Bacillota; class Bacilli; order Lactobacillales; family Streptococcaceae; genus Streptococcus; species Streptococcus mitis_BX. The sequence goes on from NZ_KV794530.1 coordinate 6,789, forward strand.
ACGTTGAACAAACTTAACGATTTCGACAATGATAATCATTGAGAAGCTTCCGCCTATAACGATTCCCCATTGTGACAAGTCTAGTTTGGTTACGTGGAAGATTCCTTCAAGCGGTTCTACGACGATTGTTGCCATGAGAAGGATGAAGGATACCAAGATGGACCAGTTGAAGGTCTTAGACTTGAATGGGCCAACTGTCAAGATGGATTGGTATACAGACTTGACATTGTAGGCATGGAAGAGCTGAATCAAACCAAGGGTTGCAAAGGCCATAGTTAGGGCATCTGCGTGAATGGCATGATTGTCACCCATGTGAACTGGGTAAAGAAGGGCAAGACCATAAACACTCATAACAATAGCTGCTTGGAGTACACCTTGATAGATGATAGAACTCAAAACACCACCTGAGAAGAAGCTTGCCTTGCGTCCACGTGGTTTATGATTCATGACACCAGGCTCAGCAGGTTCAACACCTAGTGCAATTGCTGGGAAGGTATCTGTTACCAAGTTAATCCACAAAAGATGAACTGGCTGCAAGACATCCCAACCAAACAAGGTTGATAGGAAGATAGTTAATACTTCAGCAGTATTGGCAGAAAGCAGATACTGAATAGTCTTTTGAATGTTTGAGAAGACCTTACGTCCTTCTTCAACTGCAACAATAATAGTCGCAAAGTTATCATCTGCAAGAATCATGTCAGAAGCCCCCTTAGAAACCTCTGTACCAGTGATTCCCATACCGATACCGATGTCGGCTGTTTTCAGAGCTGGCGCATCATTGACACCATCACCTGTCATGGCAACGACTTTACCTTGTTTTTGCCAAGCCTTGACGATACGAACCTTGTGTTCTGGAGATACACGGGCATAAACAGAGTATTGACCAACTACTTTTTCAAAGTCTTCATCTGACAGTTCGTTGAGCTCAGCACCAGTTAAAACGTGTCCTTCTGTATCATTTGCATCGATGATTCCCAAACGTTTGGCAATAGCTTCTGCAGTGTCTTGATGGTCACCCGTAATCATGATTGGACGAATTCCCGCTTCCTTAGCCACACGAACAGCCTCAGCAGCTTCAGGACGTTCAGGGTCAATCATCCCAATCAAACCAGTAAAGATTAAATCATTTTCAAGCTCTTCAGAAGTCAGGTTTTCTGGAATGCTGTCAATAATCTTATAAGCACCTGCAAGGACACGCAAGGCTTGGTGGGCCATTTCAAAATTGTTTGTGTGAATGAGGTTTGTAACCTTCTCGTCAATCGGAGCAATATCCCCAGCCTTATCACGAAGAACACAACGTTTCAAGAGTTGGTCTGGCGCACCTTTAACAGCTACGAGGAAGCGTCCATCTGCAAGTGGATGAACTGTTGACATGAGCTTACGTTCAGAATCAAATGGCAACTCAGCCACACGTGGATATTTCTCTAAGAAACCTTTAACATCGTAGCCCTTGTCCAAGGCATACTGGATGAAGGCTGTTTCAGTAGGGTCACCAATCAGATTGCCTTCGACATCAATCTTAGTATCGTTAGCTAAGACTACTGAACGTAGAAGCGGCATTTCAAGACCCAGTTCAATGTCACCAGCTGAGTCATGTAGGACTGCATCATAGAAGACTTTTTCAACGGTCATCTTGTTCATGGTCAACGTACCAGTCTTATCAGAAGCGATGATTTCTGTTGAACCAAGAGTTTCAACTGCTGGCAACTTACGAACGATTGAGTTTCGTTTGGCTAAAACTTGAGTACCAAGGGCAAGAACAATAGTTACGATAGCTGGGAGCCCTTCTGGAATAGCTGCAACGGCAAGGGCAACAGAGATCATCAACTCACCGAGTGGATTTTTCCCTTGAATGAAAACACCCACTACAAAAGTAACAAGTGCAATAACCAAGATAGCATAGGTCAAGACTTTAGAAAGGTTGTTCAAGTTTTGTTTAAGTGGTGTATCTGTCTCATCCGCATCTTGAAGCATACCAGCGATATGACCAACTTCAGTGTACATCCCTGTATTGACAACAACACCCATCCCACGACCATAAGTCACATTTGAGTTTTGAAAGGCCATGTTCACACGGTCACCAATACCAGCGTCTGTAGTAAGCTCGACTGTCAAGTCTTTTTCGACTGGCACAGACTCACCTGTAAGAGCTGCTTCTTCGATCTTAAGAGAGTTGGCTTCTAGCAAACGTAGGTCTGCAGGTACTACATCACCTGCTTCAAGGGCAACGATATCACCTGGTACCAATTCTTTAGAGTCAATCTCCGCCATATGCCCATCACGAAGAACGCGGGCAGCTGGACTAGACATAGATCTGAGGGCTTCGATAGCTTCTTCAGCTTTTCCTTCTTGGTAAACACCAAAGGCAGCATTGATGATAACCACGGCTAGGATGATAATGGCATCTGCGATATCTTCCCCACCAGAAGTCACGACTGACAAGATAGCTGCCGCAACTAGGATGATAATCATCAAATCCTTAAATTGCTCGATGAACTTGACCAGTATTGATCGTTTCTCGCCTTCTTCGAGTTCATTGTGGCCAAATTCAGCAAGGCGCTTTTCCGCCTCACTTGATGACAAACCTTGTTCGGTCGCATCCACAGCCTTCAAGACCTCTTCAGGACTCTGAGTGTAAAACGCTTGGCGTTTTTGTTCTTTTGACATGTGTCTCCTCCTTGACATTGTGTGCAAAACAGGCCCTCTATTTCTCATCGTATCTTTTCACGACAAACAAAAAAGAGACCTGTTAATCATAACAAGTCTCGCTGTTTAAGATAGTGCCGGAAAGCATACTTTTCAGTATGAAATTCGGAATGACGACACTATCGCAGGTTTCTGCCAGCTACTCCCTTGAGTAGTACTATTATACCAAATTTTGAAAAGTTTTCAAGGAGTAAAAACTGCCTTATTTGAATTTTCCCTTGAAAACCAGTATAATGGTAGAATGCTATGTGACTAGAAAGGAAGTTGAATGAAGCAATCTATCTCAAATCTCAAGTTAGCTGAGCGTGGCGCCATTATCAGTATTTCGACCTATTTGATCTTGTCTGCAGCAAAATTAGCAACTGGTCATCTTCTTAATTCATCCAGTTTGGTGGCCGATGGTTTTAACAACGTATCAGATATTATCGGAAATGTGGCCCTCTTGATTGGGATTCGAATGGCGCGCCAGCCTGCTGACCGAGACCACCGTTTCGGTCACTGGAAGATTGAAGATTTGGCTAGCTTGATCACTTCCATCATCATGTTCTATGTTGGGTTTGATGTACTAAGGGATACCATTCAGAAGATTCTCAGTCGTGAAGAAACGGTTATTGATCCTCTGGGTGCAACTCTAGGAATCATTTCTGCAGCGATTATGTTTCTAGTTTATCTCTACAATACTCGCCTCAGTAAGAAATCCAACTCTAAGGCTCTGAAGGCTGCCGCCAAGGACAATCTTTCTGATGCTGTTACCTCACTTGGTACTACTATTGCCATCCTAGCTAGCAGTTTTAATTATCCCATTGTGGATAAACTGGTTGCCATTATCATCACTTTCTTTATCTTGAAAACTGCCTATGATATCTTTATCGAGTCTTCCTTTAGTCTTTCAGATGGTTTTGACGACCGTTTGCTTGAGGATTATCAAAAGGCCATCATGGAAATTCCCAAAATCAGCAAGGTTAAGTCGCAAAGAGGTCGTACCTACGGTAGCAATATCTACCTGGATATCACGCTGGAGATGAATCCTGACTTGTCTGTTTTTGAGAGTCATGAAATCGCGGATCAGGTCGAGTCTATGCTGGAAGAACGTTTTGGGGTTTTTGATACCGATGTCCATATTGAGCCAGCACCTATACCTGAGGATGAAATTTTAGACAATGTCTATAAAAAATTGCTCATGCGTGAACAATTGATTGACCAAGGAAATCAACTGGAAGAACTATTGGCTGACGATTTTGTCTATATTCGGCAAGATGGAGAGCAGATGAATAAAGAGGCTTATAAGACCGAAAAAGAGTTAAATGCATCTATCAAGGATATTCAAATCACTTCCATCAGTCAGAAGACCAAACTCATCTGCTATGAGTTAGATGGTATCGTCCATACCAGTATCTGGCGCCGTCACGAAACTTGGCAAAATATCTTCCACCAGGAAACCAAAAAAGAATAGAGAAATCCTGTCATGAGACGGGATTTTTCTATTCTTCTAGCTATCAAACTCACTTAGATATTCATAGCGTTCATATTTTTCAAGGAGTGCTTCGTTTTTCTCATCTAGTTCTTTTTGGAGAGTAGCCAGCTTACCAAAGTCGGACCCATTAGCCTGCATCTCCTCTTCAATAGCAGAGATACGATCTTCCAAGGCTTCAATATCACCTTCAATACTTGCCCACTCCTGCTTTTCTTGGTAGCTCATGCGTTTCTTGTCTTCTCGGACCTTAATCACCTTTTCCTTTTCGGCCTTTTGCACTTGATTAGCCATCTCTGTTTCAAAGGCTTTCTCATCAAGATAGTCGGTGTAATGACCAAAGAAAGGACGAATCTTTCCATCCTCAAAAGCCAGAATCTTAGTCGCTACCTTATCCAAGAAATAGCGGTCATGGCTAACTGTCAAAACTGGACCAGCAAAACCTTGCAAGAAATTCTCCAAAACTGTCAAGGTTGCAATATCCAAATCATTGGTTGGCTCATCTAAAAGAAGAACATTTGGTTTTTCCAAGAGCAATTTGAGAAGATAAAGACGTTTTTTCTCTCCCCCTGACAATTTCTCAATCGAGGTTCCATGCGTCGAACGTGGGAAAAGAAACTGCTCCAGCAGCTCTGCAATCGAAGTCGTAGAACCACCGCTGATCTTGACCTCTTCTGCCACTTCCTGCAAATAATTAATCACTCGCTTGCTTTCATCCAAGCCCTCAATTTGCTGAGAGAAATAGGCGATGCGAACAGTTTCCCCAATCACAACTTGTCCTTCAGTTGGCTCAAGACTTCCTGCAATCAGATTGAGCAGGGTTGATTTCCCAACACCGTTGTCCCCAACGATTCCGATACGGTCTTTGGCCTGCACCAAGAGATTAAAATCTTGCAAAATAGGCTTGTTTTCATAGGCAAAAGAAACATCCTGAAATTCGATGACTTTCTTCCCAATCCGACTAGTTTCAAAATTCATGGTCAAGTCTGTCTCAACAACACCACCTGAAACTTCCTTTTTCAGGTCGTGGAAACGATTGATACGAGCCTGCTGCTTGGTCGCACGCGCCTGCGGTTGTCTGCGCATCCAGGCCAATTCTTGTTTGTAGAGTTGTTCTTTTTTGTGAAGAAGAGCCGCGTCGCGCTCATCCTGTTCTGACTTTAGGCGAACATAGTCCTGATAATTGCCCTGATATTCGGTCAAGCCTGCGCGATCCAATTCGAAAATCCGAGTTGACAAAGCGTCTAGGAAATAGCGATCGTGGGTGATAAAAAGGACGGTCTTCTTAGAATTTTTCAAAAAGAGGGTCAGCCACTCAATAGTCGCAATATCCAGATGGTTGGTCGGCTCATCCAGAAGCAATAGGTCGTGGTTGCCAAGAAGAACTTGCGCCAACTGGACCCGTCTTCTTAGGCCACCTGACAATTCCCCGACAGGAGTAGATAATTCCTGAATGCCCAGCTTGCTAAGAACCGTCTTGACCTGACTCTCAATTTCCCAAGCTTGGAGAGAGTCCATTTCCGCCATAACCCGTTCCAAACGCGCCTGCTTGTCATCACTATAGTTGAGCATGATCAATTCATACTCACGAATGAGCTGGATTTCCTTGAGGTCGCTGGAGAGAACCGTATCCAAGACCGTCTTGCTATCATCAAAATCAGGATCTTGGGTCAAGTAACCAATCTGGTAATCATTCTTAGCTGAAAAGGGACTGACATCCCCATCAAAGCCAGAAACACCTGAAAGGACATCTAAAAGGGTGGTCTTCCCCGTTCCATTAACACCGATTAGACCAATTCTGTCCAAATCATGGATGATAAAGGAAATATCCTTAAAAACGGTCTTGTCACCGACGGATTTACTTAGTTTTTCAACGATAAAATCACTCATTTTTTCTCCCTCAAGTAAGCATGGATGGCTTGTCGGTCATTTTCCAATGTTCCATCGACAATGGCATATTCAATCTCTGTTAAAATCTCTCCCAAGTCTGGGCCCGGCTGATAGCCATATTCCTTAATCAAAATACCACCGTTGATTTGGATTTCTTTCTTGTCATGAATGGTCAAACTCTGATAGGTTTCTGTGATGGCTTGTGGGTTGACTTCTTTTCCTTGAGCCTGACGAAGATTTTCAGCCTGTAAAAGCAAAGCCAAGTCAAAGCGATAACAATCGCGCTTGCTCAATTCTCCTTTTTCACGCAAGGTCAAAATAGTCAGTAAATCCTGAACTTGCTTAGCAAACTGACGTGAGGTCTTCCAAGCTTTCAAAAATAGCTGCACATTTTCAATCTCCAAAGCCCACAGTAGAGCCGCCCAGGCTTGTTCAGAAGATTCAAAGGTAAAATCGGTCTCTAACTCAAACAGTCTGTTGAGCTTGTCCTGACTAGCTACCATATCAGGGAGATAGTCATAAGCTTGACTCTCAATCATGGAAGCCAAGCCCCTTCTCCAAAATGGAGCCAGTAAGAGTTTATCAAACTCAACGAAGGTACGCTCTACAGAAATTTTCTCCAAAAGCGGCGTCAAGGTCTTCATAGCCTTAAATGTTTCTGGCTCAAGCTCAAAGCCAAGACTAGCCTGAAAACGGAAACCGCGCATAATCCGCAGAGCATCTTCGTTGAAACGCTCACTAGCCACTCCAACTGCTCGTAAGACTTGCTTTTCCAAATCTTTTAAACCATGGAACAAGTCAATGATTTCTCCTGTCTCATCCAAGGCAAAGGCATTGACTGTAAAATCACGGCGTTTGAGATCTTCTTCTAGCGAACGCACAAAGGAAACCGCACTGGGTCTGCGATAGTCCACATAGACATCCTCTGTCCGAAAAGTGGTTACCTCATACTCCTCATCCCCATCTAGTACCAAGACGGTTCCATGTTCGATTCCGATATCGGCTGTTCGAGGAAAAATCTGCTTGGTCTCTTCTGGATAAGAAGACGTCGCAATATCCACATCATGGATGGGACGATTGAGAAGGGCATCTCTGACGGAACCCCCAACAAAATAGGCTTCAAATCCTGCTTCTTTAATTTTTTCTAATACTGGTAAAGCCTTCTGAAATTCAGAAGGCATTTGCGTTAATCTCATAATAAGTGTTCTAATCCATAGACAAGCTCATGACGCTTGACAACTTCTTTAATTCCCAAATTCACCCCTGTCATGAAGGAGCTGCGATCATAGGAGTCATGACGGAGGGTCAATCCTTCTCCTTGATTTCCAAAGATTACTTCCTGATGGGCTACCAAACCTGGCAAACGAACTGAGTGGATCCGCATGCCATCAAAATCAGCACCACGGGCACCTGTAATCAATTCTTCCTCATCAGGCGCACCTTGCTGGGTAGACTCTCGAACTTCTGCCATTAACTCAGCTGTTTTAATAGCAGTTCCACTCGGAGCATCCTTTTTCTTGTCATGATGGAGCTCGATAATCTCCACATTTGGGAAATATTTAGCAGCCTGCTTCGCAAATTGCATGAGTAAAACAGCACCCAAGGCGAAATTTGGAGCTATCAAACCACCCAAATCTTGGGCACGAGAAAATTCTTTTAGCTCTGCAATTTCTTCACTTGTGAAACCAGTCGTTCCAACTACTGGAGCAAAGCCATTTTCAAGAGCAAAGCGTGTATTTTCATAGGCAACAGCTGGTGTAGTAAAGTCTACCCAGACATCCGCTTCAAAATCGACCAAATCAGCCTTCTCCTTGAAAACAGGAATACCCTGCCATTCTGATTCAGACTCAAAGGGATCCAAAACTGCTACCAAGTCCAAGTCTGGATCAGCCAAGACCATCTGACAAGCAGCCTGGCCCATCTTTCCCTTAAAACCAGCAATAATTACTCGAATACTCATCTCTACTCCTGACTAAGATACAAAGGACGTTAGCTGCCCTTGAAAAATAGGGAATGACGCTGACTTTCCATGAAAGGCAAGACAGGCTTCTTTTTTCATGAGGCAGGTAGTCCGTGTTCAATTTCTAAGATACAAAGCCTGCAAGAACACAAAGTGAAAATAGGAGGTCTGATCAAGGAGTAGATACTCCTTGGAAGAACTATCTTTTTCACACAAGGTTTCAGGCGTGTTCATTTGTTAACTTCTTAACTAAGCTAAAAGTCCCAACTAAATCACTGGAATATAGCCTAGAGCAATGCTTCCTGCTCCTAGGTGTGTTCCAATGACACTACCAAATGTAGCAAGTGAAACATCCGTACCCACTCCAGATTCAAGTAAGTGCTGACGCAATTCCTCAGCCTTTTCAGGAGCATTCCCGTGAATGACAATGATACGGTATTGGCCTGAAGCTGTGGCTTCCTTGATAATCTCAATTAAGCGCTTGGTTGCTTTCTTTTCAGTACGAACTTTTTCGTAAACTTCAATCACACCTTGGTCGTTGAAATAAAGAATTGGCTTAATGCTTAGCAGATTGCCCAAAATAGCAGCACCATTTGAAAGGCGTCCACCTTTCACCAAGTGATCCAAGTCATCCACCATGATGAAAGCAGATGTGTGACTAATCTGAATAGCTAGCTTATCCTGAATAATGGCAAAATCATCGCCCTGGTCTCGCCAATTAAAGACACTTTCAACCATGATACCCAGAGGAGCACTTGTAATAAAAGTGTCTGGGAAGGCAATGGTTAAGCCCTCATATTCTTCTATCATATACTGGATATTTTGGTAAAAACCTGAAATTCCAGAAGATAGGAAAAGCCCCAAAACATGTGTATAGCCTTGTTCTTTGAGCGAAGTTAGAATCTCATCTAACTTTGCAATACTTGGTTGACTGGTCTTAGGCAATTCAGAAGCCTGAGCCATTTTTTGGTAAAATTCCTCAGCAGTCAGATTGATGCCTTCGACATACTCCTCACCATCAATATTGACAGGAATATCCAAGACATACAAATCTTCTCTTTGCAAGGTCTTTGCACTGAGATAGGCAGAAGAATCTGTGATAACAGCTAATTTCATATTAGAACTCCAAATTGATTCCTGGTAAGTCTAATGCAATTTCAGTTACTTCGTAAGTCAAACGGTTGAGCATGTTCAAACATGGACGAGCCAAAGTTTCAACTTCCTCTTGATTAAACTCACTTGGTTCATTGACAATACGACCTTCCACATGGTTAACTTGGGAAATCGTTCCACTGATAACAAATTTGTCAAAGACAATCATAAAACTTAAGACAACCACTAAAGAAGTCACTTGATTTTCTTGGTCATGTTGGAGTAATTGGAAGTTCACATCCACCTTAGTTTCAGGAGCTCCATTTTCATTTTCCCATTCAAAATTACGCGCATCAAAATGATACTGACTAACAAATTCTTGTTCACGTTTAAGATTCATGTCTTTCTCCCTTGGCTACAATATTATAAGCTATTGTACCATAATTTTTTATTTTCATCTAGTTTTCTAGGATTTAGTCAATCCCGATTTCAGCTCGAACTACGTCTGCGATAGTATCAACATAGTAGTCCACTTCTTCTGTTGTAGGCGCTTCTGCCATGACACGCAAAAGGGGCTCTGTTCCACTTGGGCGAACAAGAATACGCCCATTCCCTGCCATTTCTTCTTCCATCTTCTCGATGATAGCCTTGATAGCTGGAACTTCCATAGCCTTTTCCTTCATGACATTTTCCACTCGGATATTGACTAATTTTTGTGGATAAATGGTTACTTCTGCTGCCAACTCTGACAAGCTCTTACCAGTTTCCTTCATGATTTTTGTCAATTGGACAGCTGATAATTGACCATCACCCGTTGTATTGTAGTCCATCAAGATGACGTGACCAGACTGTTCACCACCGAGGTTGTAGCCTGATTTTCTCATTTCTTCCACAACATAGCGGTCGCCAACTGCAGTGACTGCCTTGTTAATGCCTTCACGGTCCAAGGCCTTGTGGAAGCCAAGGTTGGACATAACAGTTGTCACGATTGTATTTTGGGCCAATTGTCCTTTTTCAGAAAGGTATTTCCCGATGATGTACATAATCTTGTCACCATCAACGATGTCGCCATTTTCATCAACAGCAATCAAACGGTCACTGTCTCCGTCAAAGGCCAAACCAATAGCTGAGCCGCTTTCTTTGACCACATCTTGAAGAGCTTCTGGGTGAGTTGAACCAACATTAAGGTTGATGTTAAGACCATCTGGTGTTTCCCCGATAACAGTTAATTGAGCGCCAAGGTCTGCAAAGATTTGACGGGCACTTGTAGACGCCGCACCGTTTGCTGTGTCCAAGGCAACCTTCATTCCCTCAAGAGGAGTTCCAGTTGAAACAAGATAGCCTTCATACTTACGCAAGCCTTCTGGATAATCTACCAAGGTTCCCAAGCCTTCTGCACTTGGACGAGGAAGAGTATCTTCCGCAGCGTCTAGCAAGGCTTCAATTTCTGCTTCTTTTTCATCGTCCAGTTTGAAGCCATCACCGCCAAAGAACTTAATTCCGTTATCAAGGGCTGGATTGTGGCTAGCAGAAATCATGACACCAGCACTTGCTCCTTCAGTTTTTACCAAGTAAGCTACTGCTGGTGTTGCCAAAACACCTAGTTTGTATACGTGAATACCAACTGAAAGAAGACCAGCTACCAAGGCAGATTCTAGCATTTCCCCAGAAATACGTGTATCACGTCCTACAAAAACTTTCGGTGCTTCCGTTTCATGTTGGCTAAGAACATAGCCTCCAAAACGTCCTAGTTTAAAGGCCAATTCTGGCGTTAATTCTACGTTAGCTTCTCCACGGACTCCATCAGTCCCAAAATATTTACCCATTTTTATAAAATCCTTTTCCTATTTTTAATTCGTTTTTGAACTAGTTGCTTTCGTTGACGAAGATGTCTCCGACGAACTGCTTGTTGTTGAATTTGATGTGCTTGAACTTGGTGCTACTGGTTTTGTAGTCACCTTCATTGTTGTGCCGAACGGAGTAATAACTGCCGGTAAGACAACACCATTGCGATCGATTGCCTGCAAAGGTACTGAACCACTGTAATTACCTGTTATGCGTTCGCTGGTTGGTAAAAGCGCAATAACTTTGTCAATCTTAGCTAATGTTTCCTGGTCAGTTGTGACCGAAACTCGTTCGTTTGACACGGTTATACTATCAATTTGTAACTTGGGATCAATCTGGCTTTGGTCAACTTGTGGCACAACAAGCATCCCATCTCGCTTAACCTTCTTCCCAACTTTCACTGTAATCTTTTGAGGCGTTGCCACAGCGGTCAATCCACTTGGAAGATTTTCAATATTCAAGGGAACTTCAATCGTTCCAACACTGGCATCCGTCAAATCAGCAGTTACCTTAAACTTACGAGTGCTCTCCTGCATTTCGCTGGCCAAGGTCACACGATTGGCTCCGGTTAATACCACTGAAACTTCTGATGCAAATCCGCTAATGAAATACTGGTCATCATCATAGTGAATAACAATAGGAACGTTCGTTATCGTATTGGTGTAAGTTTCTGATTTAACCTGCCTTGCGGTATTACTATTTTGAAAGTTGGTTGACGTTGCATAGATGAATAAGATACAAGCAAAAAAGAGAGATGAAATGATGTATAGACTATTTTTTCTCATATTTCCAACCTCCTAACAAACGGTCCTTGAAACTGACTTTTTCCTCAACGGCTGGCAAAAGAATTGCTCGTAGCTCTGCTTCAAATTCTTCAATCGTCAAGTCGTGCTTGAAAACACCGTTATAGGTAATAGAAATGCCACCTGTTTCCTCTGAGACGATGAAGGTCAAGGCATCGGATACTTCTGACAAACCGATAGCCGCCCGATGTCTGGTCCCAAATTCCTTTGAAATCCCTGTGCTTTCTGTCAAGGGCAGATAGGCAGAGGTGACTGCAATCCGATTTTCTCTGATAATCACAGCACCATCGTGTAGGGGAGTGTTGGGGATAAAGATATTAATAAGGAGTTCAGCTGAAATATTGGCATCCAAAGGAATCCCTGTCGCAATGTATTCTTGCAAGGTCCGAACTCGTTGGATGGCAACCAGAGCACCAATCTTACGAGGACTCATATATTCAACCGACTTGACAAAGGCACGAATCATTTGCTCTTCTGCACTAATTTGAGCAGTAGAAAAGAAATCTGTCGCCCTTCCCAAGCGTTCCAAACCAGTCCGAATCTCTGGAGAGAAGATAACAACCGCAGCAATAACCCCATAGGTGATAATTTGATTAATCAACCAAGAAATCGTTGTTAAACCAAGGATATTGGCTACAACCTGGGCTAATACAAAGATCACGACCCCACGCACCAAAATCATAATCTTGGTGCCAGCTATCGCTTTTGTAAAACGATATAAAATATAGGCCACAATCAAAATATCAAACAGATTGATGGCAATACTCCAAGGACTAGAAAACAAGCTAGTCCAATATTGCAGGTTGGATAATTGTTGAAAGTTCATCTGCTGTCTCCTCTCTGTCCAAACACGTTCCTTTCTATTATACCATTTTTCTGACATTTTTTTCCCTATCCTACTTCATTTTAAATTAAGGAAAAATATGATAAAATAAACTGACTAGAAAAAACAAAGGAGAAACCATGTCTCAACTCTATGATATTACCATTGTAGGTGGTGGTCCCGTCGGGCTTTTTGCAGCCTTCTATGCCCACCTACGCCAAGCCAAGGTCCAAATCATCGACTCTCTTCCCCAACTAGGTGGACAACCTGCTATTCTCTATCCTGAAAAGGAAATCCTAGACGTCCCAGGTTTCCCAAATCTGACTGGAGAAGAGTTGACTAACCGTCTAATCGAGCAATTAAATGGCTTTGATACCCCTATTCATCTCAACGAAACGGTTCTTGAGATTGAAAAACAAGAAGAAGGCTTTGTCATTACAACTTCTAAGGGAAGTCACCTGTCTAAAACTGTTATCATCGCTATGGGTGGCGGTGCCTTTAAACCACGTCCTCTAGAACTAGAAGGCGTTGAGGGCTATGAAAATATCCACTATCATGTTTCCAACATTCAGCAATACGCTGGTAAGAAAGTAACGATTCTTGGTGGGGGGGACTCGGCTGTGGATTGGGCTTTGGCTTTTGAAAAAATTGCACCAACTACCCTTGTTCACCGCAGAGATAATTTCCGGGCCTTGGAGCACAGTGTCCAAGCCTTGCAAGAATCATCCGTGACCATCAAGACACCATTCGTCCCTAGCCAACTCCTTGGAGATGGGAAAATGCTCGATAAACTTGAAATCACAAAAGTCAAATCTGATGAAACCGAAACGATTGACCTAGACCACCTCTTTGTCAACTATGGTTTCAAATCTTCTGTCGGTAACCTTAAAAACTGGGGTCTGGACCTCAACCGCCACAAGATTATCGTCAACAGCAAACAGGAATCCAGCCAAGCAGGTATCTATGCTATCGGTGACTGCTGCTACTATGAAGGAAAAATTGATCTGATTGCGACAGGCCTCGGAGAAGCTCCAACTGCTGTCAACAATGCTATCAACTACATCGACCCTGAGCAAAAAGTACAACCCAAACACTCTACTAGTTTATAAAAAAGAACCACGAGTCCTACGATTCGTGGTTTTATAGTTCATCGGCTAATTTATTTATCTTTCTAAGTCTGTGATTGACGCCACTTTTGGTCAGAGGGGTGCTGAGACTATCTGCTAACTGCTGGATAGAGTAGTCTGGGTGCTGAATCCGCAATTGCGCTACCTCCTGCAAATCCACTGGCAGGTTTTCTAAGCCCATGATATCTTTGATTTTACTGATATTGTTGATAGTCTTCATGCTGGCAGAAACTGTCCGAGCAATATTGGCTGTTTCTGCATTATTGGCCCTATTGAGGTCATTACGGGTTTCTCGCAAAATCTTAACCCGCTCAAAATCATCACGCGCCTGCATAGCTCCGATGACAATCAAGAAGTCCATAATATCTTCGGCACGCTGGAGATAGGTCACAGCTCCCTTTTTGCGCTCAAGCACCTTAGCATCTAGTAAAAATTGCTGGAGAAGAGAGGCAATCCCTTGCGCGTGGTCCAGATAAACAGAACTGATTTCCAACTGGTACTTGCCTGACTCAGGGTCACGAATGCTTCCATTTGCCAAGAAAGCGCCACAAAGATAAGCACGACCTGCTTCCTCATCTGATAAAATCTCCTCATCAATACCTGTTTCCAGGCCAAAGAAAGAGTCTGCCAAGTGCAAATCACTCAACAAGTCCTGCACCTTTTCATCTGTAAAAACGGTATAGACCCGATTCTTGCGGAGATTGCTCCGTTGGTGGTGTCGGATTTCTGATTTGATTTCATAGAAATGGAGAAAGGACTCATAGAGGTGACGAGCCAGTTTGGCATTTTCTGTCACAACTGACAAGGTCAAGCCCGAAGTCGAGAGACCGATACTGCCAGACATCTTGATAATGGCAGATAATTCATGCCGGCTCAGATGGTGCTGACCTAGGATTTCTTCTTTTACTGCTACTGTGAAACTCATTTTCTCACCTGTATAATCCGCATCAATTCATCCACAATCAAATCCCCATCGTGGAAGGCGCCTCCATTTTCCAGACGAAGGAAGTTGGATGAAATCACGCGCGGAACTTGCTTACAAAGACCAGTAAAATCATGTTCCACCTGCACCAGGTATTCATCAAAGAGATTGGAATTCATGTATTCCTGAGGCACTTTTTCGATATTCACCAAGACGGTATCGATAAAAGGTTGGCCAAGGTGACGATGCAAGACTTCCACATGGTCGCTATCTGTAAAGTGTTCCGTCTCCCCACGTTGAGTCATGATATTGCAGACATAGGCGATTTCTGCCTTGGTTTCCAAAAGCGCCTGCCCGATTTCCTTAATCACGATATTGGGCAAAATAGAGGTAAAGAGAGAGCCAGGCCCTAGGACAATCATGTCACTTTCAAGAATGGTCTGCACTACTCGACGGCTAGCCAGAGGCGTATCATCGTTGAGGGTATTGGTCACATAGACATGGTCAATCATACCTGTATGGTCTGCGATATGACTCTCTCCAGCCACTTCTGTCCCATCCTGAAAGACTGCATGCAAGGTCAAAGGATAGTCACTGGAAGGATAAATCTTCCCAGTTGTGTGGAAAAATTTGCTCAGCAACTGCATGGCATTATAGGTCGAACCCTGCATTTCTGACAGGCCAGCGATAATGAGATTTCCCAATGGATGGCCAGCAAAGGCTCCCGCATCCTCAGAAAAGCGGTATTGAAAGACCTTCTCATAAAACTTAGGCATATCCGACATGGCCACAAGGACATTGCGAAGATCCCCTGGCGGTGTCAATTGTTGCATATTTTTTCGGAGTTCACCTGATGAACCACCATCATCCGCCACCGTTACGATAGCTGCGATTTCCACATCTTTTTCACGCAGACTTTTAAGAATGACAGGAATTCCAGTACCTCCACCAATCACCGTTATCTTTGGTTTTCTCATGAACGGTTTACCGTTTCCTTTCTTCGGTCTTTGTCGCGATGCCCTTCATTAACAGGCCAAATCTTGGATAAGTCCTGCGCCAAGCGTTTAGCAAAGGCTACACTACGGTGTTGTCCACCCGTACAACCCATGGCAATGGTCAAAACGGACTTCCCTTCCTTTTGGTAACTTGGCAAAATCGGCTCAATCAAGGCCAACAAATGCTGATAAAAATCTTCTGACTCAGGATGATTCATGACATAGTCATAAACTGGTTCATCTACACCCGTTTGATTACGCAGTTCTGGTAGATAATAGGGATTTGGCAAGAAACGGACATCAAAGACCAAGTCTGCATCAATTGGGATTCCATATTTAAAGCCAAAAGACATGACTTCGATACGGAAAGACTGGGCTTGCTCTTGATCTGAAAACTGCTCTGCAAGGGTTTTACGCAGCTCACGAGGAGTAAGTTCAGTCGTATCCACCACATTTTGGCTCATATTTTTCAAAGGCGCCAAGAGCTCACGTTCCAGCTTGATTCCATCCAAAATCCGTCCATCTGCAGCTAGAGGGTGACTCCGTCTGGTTTCCTTGTAACGAGCAACCAATTCCTTATCAGCTGCATCCAAAAAGAGAATTTTAAAGTCCAGTTCTTCCTTGTTTTCCAACTCATCCAAAACAGCTTGAATCTCTGAGAAGAAAGAACGGCTACGCATATCTACTACCAAGGCCAACTTATGGTCGTCTTCCTTTGTTTCCACCAACTGCAAAAACTTAGGCAAGAGAGCTGGCGGCATATTATCAATAGTAAAATAACCCAAATCTTCGAAGGACTGAATGGCAACTGTTTTCCCTGCACCACTCATTCCTGTCACAATCACCAAGTGAAGTTGTTTCTTTGTCATCTTTTTCTCCTTATATCAAAAGAAGTTTGGCAGAACCAAACTTCAACTAGCTTATCCAATCTCTGCGATGACTTCGATTTCGACTTTTACATCACGAGGAAGACGAGCTACCTCCACAGCTGAACGAGCTGGAAATTCCTCCTTAAAGGCCGTTTGGTAAACCTCGTTAAAAGGAACGAAGTCATTCATATCGCTCAAGAAGCAAGTTGTTTTGACAACATGGTCAAAGTCTGTTCCTGCTTCTGCCAAAATAGCACCGATGTTTTTTAAGACTTGCTCTGTCTGTTCTTGGATCGTTTCTCCAACGATTTCCCCAGTTTCAGGAGATAGGGGAACTTGACCACTAGCAAACAAAAGGTTGCCTACGATTTTTCCTTGAACATATGGTCCGATAGCCTTTGGAGCCTTATCAGTATGAATTGTTTTTGCCATTTTCTTTTCCTCACAATTTTTCTAAGATTGCATCCCAAGCCTCATCCATCCCTGCCTTGCTGACAGATGAAAAGAGGATAAAGTCGTCACTTGGGTCAAAGTTTAATTTCTTTTTGATTGCTGATTCGTGCTTGTTCCATTTACCACGAGGAATCTTGTCCGCCTTGGTCGCAACGATGATAACCGGAATCTCGTAATACTTGAGAAATTCGTACATCTGCACATCATCTACTGACGGGGCATGACGAAGGTCAACTAGACTGACTACCGCACGAAGATTTTCCCGAGTCGTTAGGTACTCCTCAATCATGCGCCCCCACTTTTCACGTTCCTTTTTAGAAACACGGGCATAGCCATAACCAGGCACATCCACAAAGCGCATCTGGTCATCGATATTAAAGAAGTTGAGAAGCTGGGTTTTACCAGGTTTTCCTGATGTACGAGCGAGATTCTTGCGATTGAGCATGGTGTTGATAAAGCTGGACTTACCAACATTTGAACGCCCTGCTAAGGCAATCTCTGGTAGTTCATCCTGCGGATAGTGGGATTTATTGGCCGCACTGAGCAAGATTTCAGCATTGTGTGTATTAAGTTCCATAGTCACCTCTAGGCTGTCTCTAGGATTGGTTTATCCGTTCCATCGACAGCTTCTTTAGTGATGCGGACCAATTTCACATTTTCCTGACTCGGTACTTCAAACATAACATCTAACATGGTTTCTTCGATGATAGAGCGAAGACCACGCGCACCCGTTTTGCGTTCGATGGCTTTATTGGCAATCTCTTGAAGGGCTTCGTCGTCAAATTCCAACTCGACATCATCATAAGAAAGCAAGGTTTGGTATTGTTTAACCAAGGCATTTCTTGGTTCTTTCAAGATGCGAACCAGGTCATCAACGGTCAATTGCTCAAGAGCCGCAAAGACAGGCAAGCGTCCAATCAACTCAGGAATAATACCAAATTTTTGAATATCTTCCGCAATGATTTCTTGCATGTATGAGCTGTTTTCGTCAATCGCCTTGTTATTTTGACCAAAACCGATGACTTTTTCACCCAGACGTTGTTTGACAATTTCTTCAATGCCATCAAAGGCACCACCCACGATGAAGAGGATATTCTTGGTATCTACTTGAATCATCTCTTGTTGTGGATGTTTGCGTCCACCTTGAGGTGGTACGCTAGCAACAGTTCCCTCAATAATCTTGAGAAGGGCTTGTTGCACCCCTTCACCAGAAACATCACGTGTGATAGAAACGTTCTCGCTCTTCTTAGCAATCTTGTCAATTTCATCTACGTAGATAATGCCACGTTCTGCACGTTCAATGTTAAAGTCAGCAGCCTGCAAGAGTTTGAGGAGAATATTTTCCACGTCCTCACCCACATAACCAGCCTCAGTCAGAGCTGTCGCATCCGCAATAGCAAAAGGCACATTCAAGCTCTTAGCCAAGGTCTGAGCAAGGAAAGTTTTCCCTGAACCAGTTGGGCCAATCATCAAGATGTTTGACTTCTGTAAATCCACATCTTCTGACTCTTCGCGTGTATCGTGGAAATTGATGCGTTTGTAGTGGTTGTAAACCGCCACTGCCAAGGCACGTTTGGCACGATCTTGACCGATTACGTAGTGGTTCAAGATATGGAGGAGTTCGATTGGTTTTGGAACTTCTGACAAGTCTGCCAAGACTTCCTCAGCCAACTCCTCCCGAATGATTTCCTGGGCCAACTCCACACATTCATTACAGATAAAAGCGTTGTTGCCAGCGATTATTTTTTGTACTTCTTCTTGACTTTTGCCACAAAATGAGCAATAAACCATCATATCATTATTCCTAGTTGTAGGCATGATTTCCTTCCGTTCTATTCTATACTATCATTCTATCTAAAATAAGGTCATGTAAAAAGCATGGATACTATTGACCAAATTGGTAAAGGCATTTAACAAGAGCAGGACAGAAAGTCCATAGCGCTTTTTACGAAAGGCCTGTGCTCCTGCAAGCAAGCAGACCAAACACAGCATGGCTGTGAAAAAACCAAATATACTACGTTCCATTAGACTTCCTTTCTCTTGCGGTATTGGATGGTAAAATCATAAAGATTTTTCTCATCTTTGGTATAAGATTTGCTTGAAACCGTCTCAAAAAGAGACAAGTCAAACTCCTCGGGGAAATAGGTATCTCCCTCCACCCGAGCATGAATTTGAGTCACAATCACTTCGTCAAGGTAGGGTTCAAAAGCCTGAAAAATTTGCTTCCCGCCGAGAATATAAAGATTCTTGTCTTGACCCTGATACCAGTCCAAAACTGACTGGACATCATGAAAAGTAGCAACCCCGTCTAGCTTTTCTTCCAAGTTACGTGTTAAAATCAAGGTCTCCCGTTTTGGAAGCAGGCGACGCCCCATTCCATCAAAGGTCACACGCCCCATCAAGATAGCATGATTCAGAGTTGTTTCTTTAAAATGTTGCAATTCTGCTGGCAAATGCCAAGGCAGACGATTGTCCTTACCAATCACACCCTCTTCATCCTGGGCCCAAATAGCTACGATTTTCTTAGTCATGCTTCCATCCTTTTCACTGATAGTACTATTTTATCAAAAAACTCAAAAAAAGACTGGTTTGGAATGCGTTCAGTTTGATAGAAAAGAAGCAGGCTAGCTTTAGCCTGCTTCTTCTGTCCCTAGGACATGCGTTCTTTTGCTTCTGATTCAATTTTTTCAACTACTTCTTGAATACTTAGTCCAGTTGTATCAAGGTAAACTGCATCCTCTGCTTGTTTGAGAGGAGAAGTCTCACGATGGCTATCCTTGTAGTCACGCGCAGCAATTTCCTCTTTTAGGGTTTCAAGGTCTGTTTCAATTCCCTTGGCAATATTTTCTTTGTAACGACGCTCTGCTCTTTCATCAACAGAAGCTACTAGAAAAATTTTCAATTCTGCTTGTGGCAATACAACAGTCCCAATATCGCGACCGTCCATGACAATCCCACCTTGCTGGGCAATCTCTTGTTGAAGAGAAACTAGTTTCTCACGTACTTCAGGAATTGCCGCAATAGCAGAAACATGATTGGTCACTTGATTTTCACGAATAGGATGGGTAATATCCACATCTCCTACAAAGACAAGCTGTTCTCCAGTTTCTGAACGCCCAAAGCTGATTGGATGCTGGTCCAATAAGGCTAAAAGTTCCTCAATCTCTTCCACTCCTAACTGGTGTTTCAGAGCCATATAGGTCGCCGCACGATACATGGCACCTGTATCTAGATAGGTATACCCAAAATCTTTAGCAATAATCTTAGCAACCGTACTCTTACCGCTTGAAGCTGGACCATCGATAGCAATTTGAATCGTCTTCATTTATGACTCCTATCTAGTCTTAATCACATCTCCAGGATTTGCAAACCAAGATCCTGTAGCCATATGTCCAGGATTCAATGCTTCTAATTGAGCAATTGAAATACCTGCACGTTGTGCCAAGACAGCTTCACCCTCACCAGCCTGAACTGTAATTGTTCCTTCACTAGCAGCATGTTCTTCAGAATGACTCTCACTAGAGGAGCTCTCTGTAGAAGTTGCTTCTTCAGTCTTGCTAGATGAAGAAGACGATTCTTCTGTTACAGAAGTTGAAGCAGGGGCAGATGAATCATAAAAATCTTTCAAGGCTGCTGTGCGATTACTCCCTCCGCTTGAAAGGTAAATCAATACTATTATCATTGCTACAACAATCACGAAAAAGAGACTAGCTAGAATCGTCAAAACACGATTTGCAACAACGCCTGTACCTTTTTGATTACGTTGACGTCGTTCCGTTCTCGTCTGTTCTTCTTGATTCTCATAAATATCTTCTTGCCACGGTTCTTTTGCCATAACTTACTCCTTGTTTTTTTT
>NZ_KV794530.1:27700-42999 GCF_001808785.1 Streptococcus sp. HMSC077D04
TTTTTTTTACTTTTCTTATTACAATATAAATATGAAAATCACACTTATACCTGAACGTTGCATTGCCTGTGGGCTTTGTCAAACTTATTCTGAATTATTTGATTACCACGATAATGGAATCGTGCGTTTTTACGATGACCCTAACCAACTAGAAAAGGAAATTTCTCCTAGTCAGGACGTCGTAGAGGCTGTTAGAAACTGTCCGACACGTGCCTTGATTAAAGATTAACTCTAATATCGACAAGATCGTTCCACTCCTTCTAGTTTAGCATATTTCCATGCAAAATTATAGTCTTTTCTCTTTATTTTTTTCTGTAAAATCAGGAAGGTCACTTTTTTCTTTGACGAGATAAAGTGGTCTTTTTTGGGGTTTCTAAGTAAATCTAACTGTAACTTATAATCTAAATTTTTCAATGAGAATAGACTATTACCATTCTATTTCCTTTACTTTCTTTACAAATTCGTCCCACTCTTGTATACAATCTTTGGATAAACATATATCCGTATAATTGAACGATAAATCTTTAATATTCTTCCACCAATCAAAAGAATTTCCCTCTTTTTCTGATTCTATTCTTTTGTTAACCATTTCAATAATTGTGTTATCTATCTCTTCCCTGTCATCTAAACTTAGAAATCTCCATTCAATTCCATTTGTATAAATTACTTTTTTATACCATAAAAGGTCTCCAATAAGTTGTCCCATCTCTCTAGTTAAATGTTCAAAGCTGTTCGATAAGGTTGATTTGATTTTTTCCTCTGTAATTAAAGGATACTTTAAATTCTTAACTTCCACGCACCCTCGAAGTTTCTTCCATTCTTTAATTTTTATACTTTTTCTAGATTTGCTTTCATAAGTCTTATCTAAAATAACTATATCAGGAAAATTACTTAGACCATAATATATTTGTCCCATATTACTCTTTCTTCTTCCGAAAACATATCTTTTTGATAAACTGTCTTTTAAAGTGGGCTTAATTATATCAGCAACTATAGGATACAATTCAGCTTCTACATAATTTTGTTTCTCAATAAGTTCAATTTCTTCAGTATAATCCTTTTTACTTAGCATAAAATAATACTCCTAATTTTTTTATTAAGTCACTACAATTGAAATTTAGTCTACATAGATTCTTTAAATCATTTCAAATCCCTAATCCTTTTAAAAATCACCCAAACTCCGAACTAAAAGAATTACAAATAACAAAAAGTGACAATGTCAGATAAATTCTATCTTTTTTAGCCTATCATCACTTTTTTCTTTGATAAGGTAAAGTGGTCTTTTTTTGGTCTCTAGATAAATCTTACTGATATACTTGCCGAGAATCCCAATGGTCAAGAGTTGAATCCCACCAAGGAAGAGAATAACAGCCATCAGAGAGGTCCAACCTGATGTCGGATTGCCCAAAATGAGGGTCCGAACCACAACAAAAAAGGTCATAAGAAGAGAAATAAAACAAGATAGGAGACCTGCCACAAAGGCGATAATCAAGGGAAAATCTGAAAAATTAACAATCCCTTCAATGGAGTAGAAAAAGAGTTGCCTAAAACTCCAACTGGTATTGCCAGCCTGCCTTTCGACATTTGGATAGTCCAGATAGTGGGTTTTAAAGCCGACCCAGGCAAAGAGTCCCTTCGAAAAGCGATTGGACTCAGTCAAGCTTAAAATGGCATCCACTACAGATCTTCTCATCATGCGAAAATCACGGACACCTGACGGCAAGGCTACTGGACTAATTTTTTTCATGAAGCCATAAAAGAGATCAGCACAGAAACTGCGAAAGAAGGGTTCTCCCGCCCGACTAGTTCTCCGTGTTCCTACACAGTCTAAATCTGCATTTTGGTCTAGTAAGTTTTTCATCTCAAGCAACATACTAGGAGGATCTTGGAGGTCTGCATCCATCACCACCACCAAATCTCCTGTCGCATATTGCAAGCCTGCATAGAGGGCTGCTTCTTTGCCAAAATTTCGTGAGAAAGAAAGATAATGAACTGCCGGATTTTGCTCCCGATAGGTCTTTAAGAGTTCCAAGGTTCCATCACTTGATCCATCGTCGATAAAGACATACTCGATTTCTGTTTCCAAATCTGGAAGTAAAGCTTCCAAAGCCTGATAAAAAAGAGGAAGTACTTCCTCTTCGTTTAAACAGGGGACAATGATTGACATCACCATCTTAGTCTTCGAATCCATTTGGATGCTTACTTTGCCAACGCCATGCGTCTTCACACATTTGGGTGATGTCGAGTTCTGCTTCCCAGCCGAGTTCTGCTTTGGCTTTTGCAGGATCTGAATAGCAGGCTGCAATATCCCCTGGGCGACGGTCTACGATGCGGTAAGGAATTGGGCGTCCCACTGCTTTTTCCATATTTTGGATAATTTCAAGAACTGAGTAGCCTTTACCTGTTCCAAGGTTATAAACGTTTAGACCTGAACCTTTTTGAATTTTTTTCAGAGCTGCAACGTGACCTTTAGCCAAATCGACAACGTGGATATAGTCACGAACACCAGTTCCGTCTTCCGTATCATAATCGTCTCCAAACACTTGCACTTGCTCTAATTTTCCAACGGCTACTTGCGTCACATATGGCAAAAGATTGTTTGGAATACCGTTTGGATTTTCTCCTAAATCACCACTCTCATGCGCTCCGATTGGGTTAAAGTAACGAAGCAAGACCACATTCCATTCTGAGTCTGCCTTGTAGATATCTGTCAAAATTTCCTCAAGCATGAGTTTGGTGCGGCCATATGGGTTGGTCACTGAAAGTGGGAAATCTTCCAAGATTGGCACTGTATGAGGATCTCCGTAAACTGTCGCAGAAGAACTGAAAATGATGTTTTTACAGTTGTTTTCTTCCATGACCTTCAAAAGACTAACAGTTCCAGCGATATTGTTGTCATAGTAGGCAAGAGGAATACGTGTTGATTCGCCGACAGCCTTCAAGCCAGCAAAGTGAATGACACCAGTTGGTTCTTCTTGCTTGAAAATGTCACGAAGAGTATCTGTATCACGGATATCTGCCTCATAGAAAGGCACTTCAACTCCTGTAATTCTTTCAACAACTTCTAAACTTTTTCGATTGCTGTTGACAAGGTTATCCACCACAACAACCTGATGACCTGCTTGGATTAACTCAATAACTGTGTGGGTTCCGATAAAACCTGCTCCACCCGTCACCAAAATCTTTTCTTGCATCTTTTTTCCTCGATTCTCGGATTATTTTTTCTTATTTTACCATTTTTGATAGGGAATGTCATTTGCCATCCTAGGGGGTAGGATAAAATTTCAGTAAAATTCTTATTCGCTTTTTACTCGTTTGACATAGTTTTCAATTGGGTAGTTTAGAGGGTCCAAGGTCAACTCCTTGCCTTGGATAAGTTGGGCTAGATGGTAACCAATGATAGGACCAGTTGTGAGGCCTGATGAACCTAGACCACTAGCCGCATAGACACCTTCTAAATCAGGTACCTGTCCAAAGAAAGGTGAGAAATCACTTGTATAGGCTCGGATTCCTACACGCTCAGCTCTTGAAGTCGCTCTAGCTAAAACTGGATAGTGAGGCAAGGCTGCTTCCTCCATTTGTTTGAGCAAGGTTTCATCTACCGTCAAATCAAATCCCATATCATTTTCATGGGTAGCGCCTAGGGACAATTTCCCACCTGCAAAAGGTATCAAATCCCACTCCCCTTCTGGCATAACAACAGGGTAGGATTCCAGTTCTTGGGCAAGCTGATAATCTCGGAGTTGCCCCTTTTGAGGACGGACATCCACAGCATAACCCAAGGGTTCTAACATGTCCCCCAACCAAGCTACCGTCGCCAAAATAACCTGATCAAATACCTCTTCACCAATCTGGTAACCTGATGCTAAAGGTGTCAGAGTTACTTTCTCTTTGACCAGCTTGACCTGACTGGCTTCTAGTAAACGAGTCACTAAGAGTTGACCATCTACTCTCGCTCCACCAGAAGCATAGAGCAGTTGGTCAAATCCCTGCAAACCAGGGAATAATTCATTTGCTGATGCTTGGTCCAGAATGGCTAATTGCCCTATCAAGGGAGATTCTTCTCTGCGCTGGAGGGCTAGTTCATAGAGTTCTTCCAACTTAGTTTCATCCTTCTTCAGGAGAAAGACTCCCGAACGCTGGTAAAAGTCAATTTCTTGTCCCGACTTCTCTAAATCAGCTAATAAATCCACATAAAAGTCAGCCCCCAAGCGCGCCATTTTGTACCAGGCCTTATTGCGGCGTTTTGAAAACCAAGGACTGATAATTCCTGCTGCGGCCTTGGTAGCCTGACCTTGTCCATGATCAAAGACGGTCACCTCTAGGTCACTTTCTTTAGAGAGGTAGTAGGCAGCTGTTGCACCTACAATCCCTGCTCCGATAATGGCAACTTTTTTCATTATTTTCACTTTCTAACTAGATATGATGGAAAGGATTGGTCGATGCTTGACTAGGTAAGATATCAATAGTCCAGCCTTTTTCCTCTTTCCATTGATTAAGAAGCTCTGCAATTTTTTCTACAAAAAGCACTTCGATATAGTGACCTGGGTCCAAGGCTAGCAAACCATCAGATAACATATCCTGAGCAGTATGGTAATAAATATCACCAGTGATATAGACATCTGCCCCTTTTGCCAAAGCATCCTTATAGAATGACTGCCCGCTTCCACCACAGATGGCCACTCTTGAAATAGGCTTCTGCAAATTAGTCTCTTGATAATGCACCATTCGAAGACTATCTAGGCCAAATACTTGCTTGACATGTTGAGCCAATTCCCCAAATGTCTGAGGCTGAATATTGCCAATACGTCCAATTCCACGTCCAGGACCTGTCTCCTGCAGATAAGTCGTCTCCTCAATGCCTAGCATCTGGCAGAACCAGTCATTGAGGCCATTTTCAACGATGTCAATATTGGTATGGCTGACATAAACTGCGATGTCATGCTTGATGAGATCAATGTAAATCTGATTTTGCGGACGACTAGATACCAAGTCCTTGATAGGACGGAAAATCGGCGCGTGCTTGGCAATAATCAAGTCCACACCCTTTTCAATGGCTTCAGCCACCGTTTCTTCACGAATATCCAGAGTCACCATGACCCTTTGGATATCCTTGTCCAAAGTGCCAATTTGCAGACCACGACTGTCTCCCTCCATGGAAAATTCCTGAGGGCAAAAGGCTTCATACACGTTAATCACTTCACTTGCTAGCATGTAGAACCTCCTTGATGGCTTGAATTTTATCTACTAGAACTTGACGTTCCTCCAGATTTTTTTCTGGGATTTGTCCGAGGGCAAACTCTAGCTTAACAGCTTCTTTTTGCCATTTTTGGACAAAGACTGGACTGATCTCTTTGGACAAGAAAGGTCCAAAGCGAACATCACTGGCTGATAGTTTCATTTGTCCTGCTTTCACCACCAAAATCTCGTAAAACTTGCCAGCCTCTTCTAAGATACTTTCAGCTACAATCTGAAATTCGTTCTCTTGTAGCCAGATACGCAAGTCGTCTTCACGATTATTGGGTTGGAGGATTAAACGTTCTACATTAGCTAACTTGTCCAAGCCTTCTTCTAAAATCCTAGCAATCAAACGACCACCCATGCCAGCAATGGTAATGACCGATACCTGATCTGCCTCTTCAAAGGCTGCCAAGCCATTGGCTAAACGAACCTGGATTTTCTCCTTTAGGCCGTGAGCTTCAACATTTTTGACAGCAGACTGATAAGGTCCCTCCACCACCTCACCTGCAATGGCACTTTTGATTTGGCCTCTTTCGACCAACTCGATAGGCAGATAAGCATGATCACTTCCCACATCTAGCAAAATTGCTCCCTGTGGCACAAAGGAAGCCACTAATTCTAATCTCTTTGAAATCATCTTCTCTCACTTTCCAAACTCTGTTACCTCTTATTATACCACATTTCAGCTGGCAATCTTGTACCTAAAAAGACCGCAATCCACAGATTGCAGCCTTTCTTTATTTTCTGGCTTGATAGCGACTAGTCAGGATGAAAATCACGGTAAAGACCAACATCATGACACCATAAACAGGTAATGTTTGTCCTGTTAAGGTTGAAATTTCAAGCAGTTTTTGAATTCTTGGGAAGAGAGCTGTGGCTAGGAAGCCTCCTACTGACCAAACAATCAAGAGGACACGCCATAGGGTAAATGGCATGCAGGCTCTAAATACAGATAAGAAACCAATTGACCCCAAGAGATAATAGAGTAGAGTTGAAATTTCTAACTCAGACCAACCTTGGCTACTTCCAAATATTTTCACAAAAAGAACGCTGAACACAACCATGAGAGCACTTGGTAGAGCACGAAGCATGGATCTTCTGAGGAAGTTTGGCTCGACAGGCTTGATATTTCTTTCAAAAGTCAGAACGAATGGTGGGAAACCTTCCACAAACTGGTCAATCATGGTAATCTGGATCGGAATGAATGGGAAAATCAAGATCCATTCAGACCGTCCCATAAGAGCACTGGCAATACAGATGACCGCTAACAGGAAGGAATAGATGGTCTTTATCAAGAAAATCGGAGCGATGTGGGCAATGTTATTGACCACACGACGACCTTCAAAGAGAATCTCAGGAACATCATTAAAGTCAGAGTTCAAGAGAACCAGATTGGCAATCTGACGAGTCGCTGGATCTCCCTCAGCCATCACGATAGAGCAATCCGCCTCACGAAGAGCCAGGATATCATTAACTCCATCCCCTGTCATAGCTGTTATATGCCCCGCTTTTTTCAGTGTTTGGATGATGAGTTTCTTTTGATGAGGGGAAACACGTCCGAAAATGGCAGTCTCCTCCGACATAGCAATCAATTCCTCATCCGTGATTTTCGAGCAATCTACATAACTGTCATAGTCTGCAAAACCAGCCTTCTGGGCAATACTGGACACAGTGACTGGATTATCACCAGAGATAATCTTGAGCCCCACTTCCTGAGAACGGAGATAGTCCAGTGTCTCTGCTGCTCCCTCCCGAATGGGGTCCAAGATTTCCAGCAAGGCTAGAGCCTGAATATCAGATGGTTTTTGTGGTTTGTGATGGTCTAATTTCTCCTGACTGAGAGCTAAGACCAAGACACGTGAACCTCTCTCCAAGGCCTCTCTGGCTTCTGGTACTTCAGAGTCCAACAACATCTCAGGCGCCCCTAAGAAAACTGTCCCTAGCCCTTCCAACTCCATAGCCCCCCACTTGCGGTCGCTTGAGAAAGGCAGATTGGAAATCATAGGGTAGGCTACTTCTCCCACAAAACGCTGGCGAATGGCTTGAGCTGTTGGATTTTTATCCTCACTATGGGCCATGTAACTAGTCAGGATACTGGCAATAGCCTCTTCACTATAAGTTTCCGTCAGTGGAAGAACAGCCTCCACCTGCATCTTTCCTTGGGTGATGGTGCCCGTCTTGTCCAAACAGAGCATATCCACGCGCGCCAAGGTCTCAACAGAGTACATCTCCTGCACCAAGACCTTTTTCAAGCCCAACTTAATCACTGCAGTCAAGAGCGAAGTAATGGTCAAAAGGGCAATTCCCTTGGGCAACATTCCCAAAAGGGCTGTCGACGAATTTACAACGGATGACTTGAGGGGCAAGCCTTTTAACATCAAAGCTTCTAACAAGAGAGCCAGACCAAAGGGAATGATAATCTTCCCCGTAAAACCGGCTAACTTATCCAGCGATTTCATGATACGGGAGTTGATTGGTTTCACTGTCTTGGCTTCCAGCATGAGTTTGGCAGCATAGTTGTCAGCTCCGACATGGTGGACTTGAGCCAAAACTGACCCACTGGCTAAGAAACTTCCAGACAAAAGCAAGGCATCAACTTCCTTTTGCACCAAATCACTTTCCCCCGTCAACATGGCTTCATTGACTTCTGCAAATCCTTCTAGAACCAAGGCATCACTAGGAATCTGCTCCCCAGCAGACAAACGAATGACATCTCCTAGCACCAATTCTTCAGGATTCAGAGCTACTTCCTTGCCATCACGAATGGTTTTGACCTTTTCCTTGGTCATGAGATTGAGCTTATCCACCATGTGTTTAGCCCGCAGCTCGGTCACAATACCAGAAAAAGCGTTAAAGCAGATAACAGCAAAAAAGACCAAATTGCTCCAAGCCTGCACAAAGGCAAGGGCCAAAGCAATGGCAAAGTTCAAAGCGTTAAAAAGGGTAAAGACATTTCGTTTAACGATTTGCCAAGTGCTAGTACTGGCCGATGCAGTAAAATCATTGACCAAGCCCTTAGCCTGTCTTTCCTTGACATCTCTTTGGGTTAATCCCATAATCTTATTTTTATCCATAAATTCTATCATATCATTTTTTTTAACAGAATTCTAATCTCACCCCAAATATGCACCTAGTCAAGGGAAAAGTTTGCCAGCCCTCCTTTGATAAGGTATAATAATAACAAGAAAATAATCGAAGGAGATCGCATGTTTTATACTTATTTACGTGGATTGGTTGTCTTGCTCCTATGGTCCATCAATGGCAATGCCCACTATCATAATACTGATAAAATTCCTAATCAAGATGAAAATTATATTTTGGTTGCGCCTCACCGCACTTGGTGGGATCCAGTTTACATGGCCTTTGCGACCAAGCCAAAACAATTTATCTTTATGGCCAAAAAAGAACTCTTTGCCAACCGTATATTTGGTTGGTGGATTCGTATGTGCGGTGCTTTTCCTATCGACCGTGAAAATCCTAGCGCCTCAGCCATCAAATACCCTATCAACGTCCTTAAAAAAAGTGATCGCTCTCTCATCATGTTTCCAAGTGGGAGCCGTCACTCAAACGATGTAAAAGGTGGCGTAGCTCTGATTGCCAAAATGGCCAAGGTCCGTATCATGCCGGTTACCTACACAGGTCCCATGACCTTGAAAGGCTTGGTTAGCCGTGAGCGTGTCGATATGAACTTTGGAAATCCAATCGATATCTCAGATATCAAGAAAATGAATGATGAAGGCATTGAAACAGTCGCCAATCGCATTCAAGCAGAATTCCAACGTTTGGACCAAGAAACGAAACAATGGCACAATGATAAAAAACCAAACCCACTCTGGTGGTTTATCCGCATCCCTGCTCTCATCCTTGCCATTATCCTCGCTATCCTAACCATCATCTTTAGCTTCATCGCAAGCTTTATCTGGAATCCAGATAAGAAAAGAGAAAAACTTAGTTAAATACAACAATCCCTTGGCAAAAGCCAAGGGATAAATCTTTTATTCGATTTTCCATTTTTGAGCCAACCAGCTAGAAAAAGCTAGAAATCGTTCAGCTACTTGTTCATGGTGCCCATAAGGATCAAAGACAAATTGACCGTTCGGATAGCGTTTCTGAAGACTGGTATGGATCTGCTCAGCATAGACTGGTGCTTGAGCCAAGCGATTGCTATGATTGATTCCTTCTGTTTGACCGTTCTGTAAATACAGCAAACAGTCCAAATTTTTCACATTTTCTTCCTTGCAGTAAGTCACAAAATCAGGATACCAAAAGGAACCGCAGATCGAAAAGACACAGGAAACCTTGTCAAAGCTGAAAAGACTGTAGACTGCCGCCAAACCACCTAGTGAGTAGCCTCCATAAGCAAGGCGAGTTTCGTCCAGGCGATAAAGCGACTGCAACTTGTCTAAAAGACCTTCGAACAAATGATCATGATAGACCTTGGCCTGACCTCCAAAATCTGGAGCCCCATCTCTCAGAGCAGATGCCTTCCAGGGAGTGTAATCGTCTAAGCGATTTTTAGAGGTCAAGCCCACTAAAATCACAGATTCGGAAAGGGACGATAGGAAATCCAAGTTTCCATCATTCAATAAAATAGCCGGATAGGTTTGATTGGGGTCGTAGTTAGAAGGAAGGCTGATTTTGACTTGAATTCCTTCCCAATCAAACTCATTATTTATTGATAAAGTCATTGATTTTCTCAAGGGAATCAATCACTGCTGGACCATAATCCATCAACTCATCGTAAGAGATAGTCATGATTTTTTGATTCTTAATAGCAGGAACGCTTTCCAAAACAGCATTTGCCTTCATCAACTCTACTGCTTTTTCATCCAATTTTTTATTGCGGTCACTGGTTACATAGATAATCAATTCAGGATCCATTGACACGAGATTTTCCAAGGTCAAGCCTGATGTCCCCGTAGCAACGTTTGTATAACCAAGTTGGTTCAGCAAACTTTCTTGCAAAGCAGACTTGTAGGCACCGAAGGTTTCATCATTATAAGCAACCATAATCAAAGCCTTTTTCTTTTCACCTTGACTTGCTGGATTTGCTTTCTTAACAGCGTCAATTTTAGTTTGTAATTGGGCTGCGTATTCATTGGCCTTGTCCTGCACATTAAAAATCATTCCAAGATTTTTAACGTCTTCTACAATATTTCCCAAATCTTGCTGAATTGTTGAGAGAGAAGCTTTTTGAGTATAAACTGGGATTTTGTTTTCATTCCAAGTGCTAACTGTCCCCAAGGATTTTTCAGAAAACATCATGTTTCGACCCATCATAGCGTCTGGCTCATAAGAAAGGACTGTCTCTTGTGAGACTGTTTTTTTATCCCCAATTTGAGGAATAGTCGCAATCGCGTCCTTGTATTTGTCCGTCACAGCATTGTCTGGGTTAAGCATGCCAGCAATTTTATCCTTCAACCCCAACTCCAATAAGATTTCAGTGGTTGAAAGATTGTTGGTGATCACTTTTTCAGGTGCCTTGTCAAAGACTTGTTCGACTTCATTCCCTTTCGCGTCATAGGTTTTGACCGTTAGTGGATAAGTCGTCTCTGTGCTCGCCTTTTGACTTGTTTCTGTGCTAGATTGTGTGGTAGCTTTTTCTGTAGTAGTATTGCCACAAGCTGCCATGGTTAGAGTAGCTACTGTTACCAGTAAAATGCTTAGTGTTTTTTTCATCTTGTTTTCCTTTTCATTCTTATAAATAGTGAATCATGGCTTGCTGATCCTCGGTCCAAGTCACCTGACTTTGAACTCCGTATACAGTTTGCAATGACTCAGGGGTGATGGTCTCCTTTGGAGTCCCTTGGTAAAGGATTTCTCCCTCTTTCATCAGATAGAGATAATCCGAATAGCGACAAGCAAGTTGAATATCATGTAGGACAGCTAGAATATTGATATTGAGATTTTTCACAATGGCCAACAAGTCTAGCTGATACTTGATATCCAAGTGATTGGTTGGTTCGTCCAGGAGCAAGAGAGTTGGTTCTTGCGCCAAGGCGCGGGCTAACAAGACTCGCTGTTTCTCTCCCCCTGACAGGGATGAATAGAGACGAGTTTTCTTCTCAAGCATATCCACCTTAACGAGGGCATCTTGAACGAGCGCATAATCCCTTTCCCTTTCCTTCTGTAGAAAAGAGAGGTGGGGAGTTCTTCCCAGCAAGACGATTTCCTCAACTGTACAATCAAACTGCAGTTGGTTAAACTGGGTCACAACTGCCATTTGCTTTGCTGTTTCTTTGAGCGTCCATTGTTCCAGAGGCTTTCCATCTAGGCTTATCAAGCCTTTATCCACCTTTTCCTGACGATAGAGGAGTTTAAGCAAGCTGGTTTTTCCACTTCCATTTGGCCCTAATATCGTGTGAAATTGATTCCCTTCAACCTTAAGAGAGACTCCTTTGAGGATTTTTTTCTCTCCTAGTCCAAAATGGATATCCTGACAAATCAAGTCCATATCAGACCCTCACCTCCCTTCGCCTACCTCCAACAATGTAGATAAAGAAGGGAGCACCTACTAAGGCTGTGAAAATACCAATAGGAAGCTCTGCGTTTGGAATGGTGATACGAGAGAGTACATCTGCCCAGATGACAAAGAGGGCACCCAGCAAGGTTGCAACATGAAAAAGCCTCTTGTAATTCGTTCCTACTAACCCTCGAGCTAAATGTGGAGTAATCAGACCGACAAATCCAATAATCCCACAGGTTGCCACTAAGACTGCTGTTAGCACAGCCACCATGGTCACATAAAGATACCAATAAAAGCGTAAGGGAATCCCCAAAGTTAAAGCAGCCTCATCTCCCATCATCATCGCATTGAAAACACGATACTGAGTAGAGAAAAATAGAAAGGCCATTCCTACTACTATAGTTGGCAGGACCAAGTCTGCCCAGGAAGTCCCAGCGAGCGAGCCCATGGTCCAAAACTTAATGGTCATCACACTGTCCGCATTAGCACCAACTGAGATAATAAAGTTTGAAAAAGCCAGAAAGAGAGCATTGACCACCGTTCCTGATAAAATCAGACTAGAAGTCGTCATCCTTCCCTGCATAGAGGCAATGATGAGGACAGCAATTGTTGCCAAGATAGCTCCAAGAAAAGCTCCAAGGCTAATCATCACTTTTAAACCAAGAATGATGCTCAAGGTTGCCCCTAGAGTTGCACCAGCAGAGATGCCTAAGACATAAGGCTCTGCGATGGGATTGTTCACTGTAGACTGCATCACGCTACCACACATAGAAAGGCCTGCTCCTACTATCAGACCTAACAATACTCGGGGGAATCTCATGTTCCATACAATGGCAAGAGTAGACTTGGAAACCTCTCCTATCTCAAGAGGAAATCCTAACCTACTCAAAATAATCCGATAGGTATCTCCTAGATCAATCGCAACAGATCCCATTGAAACTGCTAGAAAGAGAGAAATCCCTAAAACACCTAGTAAAATACCTAAAAGCAATACAAATTGCAGGTCCTGTCGGCTTCCAGAAAATTTGGAAAGCATGCAAACCTCCTTTGATAGAATCTTAAAAATTTAGAAAATTCTCATGAAAAGTATACCATATTTTCAACAATGGAACAAGATGAGAAAAACAAATATAGTTAGTCTTACAGTGCTAATAATCGTAACCGAAGATTATACTTGAGTATATCGAGGTAAAGTGACAACATAAAAAGCCCTCTGAAAATCAGAGAGCCACCTGTTTATATAATTAGTGAGAATCTTTATGTCACCAATTCTCCCACTGGGTTTCAACCTTCACCTTGCCATAGTTGCTTGGCGAGTATTTACTGTCATAAATGGTACGCCAGTCTTTTAGAACTTTCTGATTGACGATTTCGTCGTAGTAAGAATCCAAGTCCTTAGCAGTGATGCCGTACTGCTCTAGGTAGGATTTTACTTGGGCCTCGTCTTCGATGTATGTTTCCGTATCTGCTTTCTTTAAACCTATATTCACAAATTTTTTTAAAACACGATCCTTACGAGTATAGTTATCCCATATTCTAACTCTAACATTTGGCCCAATTCGTTTTTCAAATGAGATTGAACTTAATTGTGTTTTTGTATCAAAATTAAAACCTATTTCGATTTCAAAATACTCTTCTGGGGTATGGTCTTTATTATAAGTTCCAAATGGATAATATTTAGAATACTCTCCATCACTTGGCCAATCCGGTCTGATTTCAAAGCCATCTATGTTTCTTAAAATATTATTTGATCGATAGGTTTTCTCAGTTTCTTGGTAAATCTCATCAAAAATGTTTTTAGGTTGTTTAGTAAAAAAGTAGAAACAGGATGATATGATTAGTGCAATTAAGGCTATTAGACCTAAAATTTTTTTCATGTTATCACCAATTCTCCCACTGGGTTTCGACTTTCACCTCACCATAGTTGCCTGATGAATACTTGCTGTCATAAATCGAACACCAGTCTTTTAAGACTTTCTGGTTGATGATTTCGTCGTAGTCTTTCTCTAATTCTTCTTTGGAAATATTATTTTTTCTTAAATATTCTCTTACTTTTTCTTCATCATCAATAAATTGACCTGGTTTCCTTGGCTCTTCAAAAATCGCAAGCTCTTTTTTTAGCACTTTCTTTTGCATATTATAGTGTGCAGAATACCATAGGGTAATATTCGAATTAGTCTTTCTTTCAAAAAGAATCAACACCCCCTTTATACCTTTTCCAAAATTAAGGTCAATGGTTATATCACTATAGCCTTTGGGAAGAGTTTCATACTTTCCAAAAGGAGTATAAGATATATTTGGGTCATCACTTGGCCAATCTGGTCTGATTTTAAATCCATCTATATGCCTTAAAATATTATTTGACCGATAGGTTTTCTCCGTCTCCTGATAAATCTCATCAAAAATATTTTTAGGTTGTTTAGGAAAAAAGTAAAAACAAACTGATACAAGTAATACAATTATTGTTAAAACACCTAGTATTTTCTTCATGCTATCACCAATTCTCCCACTGAGTTTCAATCTTGACATCGCCATAATTGCTTGGCGAGTACTTGCTGTCATAAATCGTGCACCAGTCTTTCAAGACTTTCTGGTTGACGATTTCGTCGTAGTAAGAATCCAAATCCTTTGCAGTGATACCGTACTTCTCTAGGTAAGTTTTCACTTGGGCCTCGTCTTCGATATAGCTATCCTCATTTCCTGATAATACTATCTGAATTGACTTTGTGATCATTTTAGTTTTTTGGCTATACTTACTAATCATCCATAACTTCACATCCCCAGATATTTTCTTCTCAAATGAAACAAACAGCTCGTTAGAATAATTTTTGAAATTAAAATCAATAGATATATTATTAAAGTTTTGAGGGTTGCTTTTACTAGTATACAATCCAAATGGATTTTGAGAGATATTAGGATCATCAGTTGGCCAAACTGGTTTAATGTCAAAGCCATCTATATTTCTTAAAATATTATTTGACCGATAGGTCTTCTCCGTTTCTTGGTAAATCTCATCAAAAATATTTTTAGGTTGATGAATAAAAAAGTAGAAACAGGATGATATGATTATCACGAATAAGGCTACTAAACCGAGAATTTTCTTCATGTTATCACCAATTCTCCCACTGGGTTTCGACTTTCACCTCGCCATAGTTGCTTGGTGAGTACTTGCTGTCATAAATAGAACACCAATCTTTCAAGACTTTCTGGTTGACAATTTCGTCGTAGTAAGAATCCAAGTCCTTAGCAGTGATACCGTACTTTTCTAAGTAGGATTTCACCTGAGCTTCGTCTTCGATATAAGTTTCCGTATCTGCTTTCTTTATACCTATTTTTACAAATTTTTTTAAATTGCGTTCTTTATGAGAATATACAGTCCACATTTTTATATTCACGTTGGACTCTATACGTTTTTCAAATGATATCGAACCAATTTCATCTTCAGAATAAAAACTAAACCCAATTCTTAGCTCAAGATAACCTTCCGGAATATTTTTATAATTTCCTGAAGGTGTATACCTTAAAAATTCTCCATCGCTTGGCCAAACTGGTTTAATATCAAACCCATCTATGTTTCTTAAAATATTATTTG
>NZ_KV794530.1:43099-43760 GCF_001808785.1 Streptococcus sp. HMSC077D04
AACCCATCTATGTTTCTTAAAATATTATTTGTCTGGTAAGTTTTCTCAGTTTCCTGGTAGATTTCATCAAAAATATTTTTTGGGTGATTGATAAAAAAGTAGAAACAGGATAGTACGATTATTGCGATTAATACTATTAAGCCTAGTGTTTTCTTCATCATCATCCTCCTACTCCGCCACGGCTTCTAAGCGATTTAAAAACTTGGATACACCTGGATAGTTACTTTCGATATATACTTTAATGGCATCTTCCCCTTTTTCCATAACCTCTAGTGGAAGGATGCTGGCATAGATAGTGCTTCTGACTTGTTTCCAATCTTTATTTTTCAAGAATTCTCTTTCTCTCAGAGTCGAATCCTTCTGAAGGTCAGCATAGTAAGAAGATATAGCTTGATCATAGGATTGCCCCTCTTGCATGCGGCCGATAAGATTGACTGAATCAAGGTCTGCCTTGTAATCATCCTCACCAATACTTGGTTTCTTATCCGTAGCGTTAAAGGTCGTGTCTCCCTCCCAGTCTGAAAGGTCCTTGACATGCTCTCTACCGCCATAGACATCAGCTAACTGAACTTAATTAGGATTAAGATGAGTAGCCATAGTAATGGACTGGTGGGTAAAGTCTGCATGACCTATCACCAATTCTCCCACTGGGTTTCGACTT
>NZ_KV794530.1:43860-44726 GCF_001808785.1 Streptococcus sp. HMSC077D04
CACCAATTCTCCCACTGGGTTTCGACTTTCACATCGCCATAATTGCTTGGCGAGTACTTACTGTCATAAATCGAGCACCAATCTTTCAAGACTTTCTGGTTAACGATTTCGTCGTAGTAGGAATCCAAATCCTTGGCAGTGATACCGTACTTCTCTAGGTAGGATTTCACTTGGGCCTCATCTTCAATATAACTATCCTCATTTCCTGATAATACTATCTGAATTGACTTTGTGATTGTTTTAGTGTTTGGATTATATTTGCTAATCATCCATATCTTCGTTCCATCAGCTATTTTTCTCTCAACTGAAACAAACATTTTACTATACGCTTTCTCAAAATTAAATCCAACTCTCAGTTCAAGATAGCCTTCTGGAAGAGTCTTATACTTCCCTAAAGGGCTATATTTAAAATACTCTCCATCACTTGGCCAACCTGGACTAATTTCAAAGCCATCTATTTTTCTTAAAATATTATTTGTCCGATAAGTTTTCTCAGTTTCTTGGTAGATTTCATCAAAAATGTTTTTAGGTTGTCTACTAAAAAAGTAAAAACAGGATGATATGATAATTATGACTATAGCCAATATACTGAGTGTTTTCTTCATTAACTTTTCCTCCTAATCTGCCACTGATTCCAAACGATTTAAAAATGTCGATACTTCGGGGTATTTTTCCTCAATATACTCTTTAATAGATGCCTCGCCTTTCTTCAGTATATTCGGAGGCACTACTCCTGCATAAATCAGACCTTTGACGTGTTTCCAATCCTTATTGTTCAAGAATTCTCTTTCTCTCAGAGTCGAATCCTTTTGAAGGTCAGAGTAATAAGAAGTTATGGCTTGGTCATAGGATTGCCCCTTCTGCAT
>NZ_KV794530.1:44826-51021 GCF_001808785.1 Streptococcus sp. HMSC077D04
TCATCCTCGCCAATACTTGGCTTCATATCATTTGCATTAAAGGTCGTATCTCCCTCCCAGCCTGAAAGGTCTTTGACATGCTCTCTACCACCATAGAGATCGGATAACTGAATTTGATTAGGATTAAGATGAGTAGCCATGGTAATGGACTGGTGGGTAAAGTCTGCATGGCTATCACCAATTCTCCCACTGGGTTTCGACTTTCACCTCACCATAGTTGCTTGGTGAGTATTTACTTTCATAAATAGTACACCAGTCCTTCAAGACTTTTTGGTTGACGATTTCGTCATAGTCTTTCTCTAATTCTTCTTTGGAAATATTATTTTTTCTTAAATATTCTCTTACTTTTTCTTCATCATCAATAAATTGACCTGGTTTCCTTGGCTCTTCAAAAATCGCAAGCTCTTTTTTTAGCACTTTCTTTTGCATATTATAGTGTGCAGAATACCATAGGGTAATATTTGAATTAGTCTTTCTTTCAAAACGAATTGACATCCCTTTAATACCTGAACCAAAATTAAAGTTAATGGTTATATCACTATAGCCTTCGGGAAGAGTTTCATACTTTCCAAAAGGAGTATAAGATATATTTGGGTCATCACTTGGCCAACCTGGACTGATTTTAAACCCATCTATGTTTCTTAAAATATTATTTGTATGATATGTCTTATCTGTCTCCTGGTAGATTTCATCAAAAATATTTTTAGGTTGTTTAGGAAAAAAGTAAAAACAGGATAATATAATTAGTACGAATAAGGCTACTAAACCGAGAATCTTCTTCATGTTATCACCAATTCTCCCACTGGGTTTCAATCTTAACATCGCCATAATTACTTGGCGAGTACTTGCTGTCATAAATGGTGCACCAGTCCTTCAAGACTTTCTGGTTGACGATTTCGTCGTAGTAAGAATCCAAGTCCTTAGCAGTGATACCGTACTGCTCTAGATAGGATTTCACCTGAGCTTCGTCTTCAATATAAGTTTCCGTATCTGCTTTCTTCAAACCTATTTTGACAAATTTTTTCAAAACACGATCCTTACGAATATATTTATTCCATAAGCGAACTCTAACGTTTGGCCCGATTCGCTTTTCAAATGAGATTGAACTTAACTGTGTTTTTGTAGCAAAATTAAAACTAATTTCTACTTCAAAATACTCTTCTGGGGTATGGTCTTTATTATAAGTTCCAAATGGATAATATTTAGAATACTCTCCATCACTTGGCCAACCTGGACTAATTTCAAAGCCATCTATATGCCTTAAAATATTATTTGTTCGATAGGTTTTCTCAGTTTCTTGGTAAATCTCATCAAAAATATTTTTTGGTTGTTTAGGAAAAAAGTAAAAATAAACTGATACAAGTAATACTACTATTGTTAAAACACCTAGTATTTTCTTCATAGATTTCCTCCTACTCCGCCACGGTTTCCAAGCGATTTAAAAACTTGGATACACCTGGATAGTTACTTTTGATATATGCTTTAATAGCATCTTCCCCTTTTTCCATAACCTCTAACGGAAGAATACTTGCATAGATAGTACTTCTGACTTGTTTCCAGTCCTTATTTTTCAAGAACTCTCTTTCTCTCTGAGTGGAGTCTTTTTGAAGGTCAGTATAATAAGAAGAGATGGCTTGGTCATAGGATTGCCCCTTCTGCATCCGGCCGATAAGGTTGACCGAGTCTAGGTCTGCCTTGTAGTCATCCTCGCCAATACTTGGTTTCTTATCCGTAGCATTTTTAGTCGTGTCTCCTTCCCAGCCTGAAAGATCCTTGACATGCTCTCTACTACCACCATAGAGATCGGATAACTGAAGACTGCTAGGATTTAGATGGGTGGCCATAGTGATGGACTGGTGGGTAAAGTCTGCGTGGTCTATCACCAATTCTCCCACTGGGTTTCGACTTTCACCTCGCCATAGTTGCTCGGTGAGTAGTTACTGTCATAAATCGAGCACCAGTCCTTCAAGACTCTCTGGTTGACGATTTCGTCGTAATGTTTGTCTAAATCTTCTTTGGATATGTTATATTTTTTTAAATATTCTCTTATTTTTTCTTCATCTTTGAGGTACTCTCCAGCCTTTCTTGGCTCCTCTATAATTGCAAGTTCTTTCTCTAGAGTCTTACTCTTAATATTGTAATAACTTAAATACCACAAAGAAAACTTTGAATTAACTTTCCACTCAAACCAAATAAACATTCCTTTGTTTATACTATCGAAATTAAACTCTATTTCAGTCTCGGAATAATTTTCAGGAAGATAATTATCAATGTAAATTACCTTGGGAGTATACTTTCCTGTTCCCTGCATATCTTTATCATATATTTCATACTTATGTACTTCAACATCTTTCAACTGGTTAAAAACATTGTTTCCAAGATAAGTCTTCTCCGTCTCCTGATAAATCTCATCAAAAATATTTTTAGGTTGATGGATAAAAAAGTAGAAACAAGATGATACGATTATCACGAATAAGGCTACTAAACCTAATATTTTTTTCATCATCATCCTCCTAATTTCCCACAGCTTCTAAGCGATTTAAAAATGTTGATACATCTGAATGGTTTTTATCAATGTACTCTTTAATAGATACCTCACCCTTCTTCAGAATATCAGCGGGTACTAGGCTAGAATAGATAGTACTCTTGACTTGCTTCCAATCCTTATTTTTCAAGAATTCTCTTTCTCTCAGAGTCGAATCCTTCTGAAGATCAGCATAGTAAGAAGATATAGCTTGGTCATAGGATTGCCCCTTCTGCATTCGGCCTATAAGGTTGACCGAATCTAGGTCAGCCTTATAGTCATCCTCGCCAATACTTGGCTTCATATCATTAGCGTTAAAGGTCGTGTCTCCCTCCCACCCTGAAAGGTCCTTGACACGCTCTCTACCACCATAGAGATCGGATAACTGAGCTTGATTAGGATTTAGATGAGTCGCCATGGTAATGGACTGATGGGTAAAGTCTGCATGGCCCGCTCCGTTGTTAGAATATGATTTTAATTTACTGTCCCAAAATTGGTCAAATTTGTTATTTTTGCCATAAACTTTTTCATACTTATCCCGAGCATCACTATAAAATGTAGTTCCTGTTTTATTATCAATTTCCTTCATTTTTTTAACACTACTTCCGCCGCTAGCTAACACATGTTGCAATCTAAGATTATAAATCAATTTTTTGGCATCTGTTTCTTCTTTGATTCCAAGTTCTTGAAAAATTTCAAGTATTGGTTTCAATGTTCTCAATTTTTGGCCTGTATTCGGATCACTCACAAATTCGTAATAAAAATATTGCCACAATCCACCTGCCGTTTCGTTCCACTTAAAGTCATCATAGTTGGCTGCACCGACGACTCGCAAAAAGATATAGTCACGGAACTCTTGACTTGAGGTTGGGAACTTCTTATCTATCCCTTGCTTGATTGTCAAGAGCTGTTGGGCTGTCTCTGCGTCAAAGCCGTATTCTGCTATCATGGTCTGGACAAAGGCCTTCTCTTGACGACTGAGCTTCATATCCTTTGTGTCAGAATAGGCAGATAGGTAGTTGGCCCAAGTCAGGTCAGATGGAATTTTAAAGCTCCCTGTCTTTGCATCCCAACTATTTTCAATCTGGGCCAGTCCGCGACTCAACTGCACATCGATACTGTCTAGTTCATCGAACAGTCCTCCTGAATAGCTATCATAGGCACGCAGGTCTCTCAAAATCGTTTCATAGACGCGTTTATTGGCATGGTGTCCTCGCATGAGTTCCACATTACTGCGTCTCAATCTTCCCTTTTCTTCACTATCCATGGTCAAGCTAGAAAGGGATTGGTTGACTTCATCTAGATAAGCAATCATTTGCTCTTCCTGACGGATCTTATCAAGCAGATCATCCTCACGCCAACTCTTGCTGTCGACCATACTTTGGTAGTCTTCTGGTAATTTCTTGATGGCTTGAGAGAAGGTTTCCGCATAGAGTTGTCCCCCTTTGCTCAAGGGTAATAAGACACTTGCAAAAAAACTTCTAGCCGAATTATAAGCATCGCCCTTTAGACTCTCTGTATCTTCTGAAAACTTTTTGATGGCTGATTGCAAGTCTTGATAAGCCTCAACCTGAGATTGGCACATGCTTGCTACACTCGAACTTTGTAGTTGGGATTGTTCTAAGTACATATCAATGCCCATGTCGTTTTTCCTCCTCTCTTTCTAGTTCTTTGCGTCTTTCATAGTAGACCTCATCCAAGTCTCCCTCTAATCGGAACTTTTCTTTTTTCAAATCATCCATGCGGTAGCTGAGCTTCTCAAGAATTTGGTTTTTAAGTTGGTTTCTTTGTAGGAGTGTTTCTTCCAACTGTCCTGCATATCGGCTCTGATAGGCCGCCTCCCACAAATCATTTTGATAACGGTGACTAGCTCTATCATACCCTTCAAAGGTTTCTATCAGTTCTTTGGTGCGATATTTCTCTTTTCCATTGTCTTCTAGCCGGTACAAGAGGTCTCGCTCTCTTTTCTTCAACTCATCTAACTTGCTCATGCATGACTCCTAAAACCATTGGCACCCGCTTCATCTAACGCCTCAAAATCACTCGCTATAGAGTGCAGTCGTTCTGAAGTCAGGGTGACGGCTGCCGAAATCTGACTAGCTAGATTTTGAGACTTTGTCAGACATTGATGGGCTTTGTTATTTCCTTGAAGGGTCGTTCGATCATCTTGACTAGCCACAGCAATTGCTGTTAACGATTGACAAGCATTTTTCAGCTGACTCGCATACATTTGAGCAATATTTAGATCACTTTTTACTGTTGACATGACTGTTCTATCCTTTTTCTTAATCCCTTGTGATAGGTTTACTTTATTTAGCTATATAGACCTATTATACCATGTTTTGAATGCAAGCCCTAATTTATTCTATATTTAGATAATAAAATAGTTTTATATCTAAAAAGCTACCTAATTAGACTAGCTTCATTATCAAGCTATGCTCAATTGAACTCGGCCTAAGCACTTGGCAAAAAAGATAAAATCTCCTAGA
Organism: Streptococcus sp. HMSC077D04; assembly: GCF_001808785.1. Taxonomy (GTDB): domain Bacteria; phylum Bacillota; class Bacilli; order Lactobacillales; family Streptococcaceae; genus Streptococcus; species Streptococcus mitis_BX. The sequence continues at coordinate 49,840 of NZ_KV794530.1, forward strand.
AACTGAAGTTTCTTCGTCAATTTTCCTATTTTTGCTTTGTGCTTTTGACGGCCTTTGTATCTTGTTAATTGAACTCGGCCAAGCACTTGGCAAAAAAGATAAAATCCCCTAGAAGGGAGAAAATCTGGTTTATTTTACCTTATAGTGCTAGTAACCGAAGATTATACTCGAGTATATCGCGAGGTAAGGTGACAACGTAAAAAGCCCTCTGAAAATCAGAGAGCTGATTTGAGCTCGGGCTAAAATCCTAGTGAAACAAAAAAATCTACACGGTCAGAAAAGTCTCTATCGTGCCATTTTCATACATGATGTATAGTCCAAGTAGAATGAATACTAAGGGCACAATGATTCGCTCGTATTTTTCAATTGTCTCGAATATTAACGGAATAGAGGATAACACCCGACTAATCTCGCATAAGATAATTATGCCGATTACAAACACAAGCAACGCCACGAGGGTCTGTGACCAATCTAACGAAGCAAAATAAGGTATATAGATACCTAAATTATCTCCGCCAGACGCAATTGTCAGCAATGTAACTGTCCAAAACAGTTGATTTGCCTTGCTTTGTTCTAATCTTTCAATAATTTCTTCCTCTTCTTCCTCACCTTCTCCAACAATTGCAAAGCGAATCCCTAAATAGATAGGGATTAAACCAAGCAATCCAACCATCCATTCTTCAGGCACGAAATTAACGACATAAGCAGCAACTAAACTCACCCCTACAAGTAAGCCTGTGCCTAGATATTGCCCCGCATAAATATGCCATTTTTGTTTATTCTGTGATAGCTGTGCAAATAAAATAATTAAAATAATTAAATAATCGATACTGGTGGAAATATAAACACCAATAGCAGATATGATTGTCTGTCCCATAAAAACCTCCTGTATTAGTCAGTAATAAATCAGCAGATTTTAGGAGAGCACAGACACATTAATTTAGCTATCGCTAGTGGGTAATGTCGAACATAGGAAAGCATTTTACTCCTCCTCAAAACGTAGTTACAAAGTAATTTCTAACTGGAATTCGGTGACTACTTCCATGTAAAGTATAACATACTATACTTTACTTCGTAAAGTGTGGGCTCTCCGAGGGGGCTTGCAGACAGCTACGCACCCTTATGGTGTCATTAGCTGATACCATTTGAGGTTTTTGTAGTCTCTAAAATTGTGACCGATAA
>NZ_KV794530.1:51121-60638 GCF_001808785.1 Streptococcus sp. HMSC077D04
TTTGTAGTCTCTAAAATTGTGACCGATAAAACTGCTTTGCAATTTCGCCAAAAGCAGACGCTGTTTTTGTGGTCTCCAAAATTATGACTGATAAAACTCAAAGGTATAATAAGTCACATTGGCAGGAGTTTTTGTGGTCTCCAAAATTATGACCGATAAAACATCGTACAATGCTGGGAGCTTTAGCTTCAAGTTTTTGTAGTCTCCAAAATTGTGACCGATAAAACTCCAAAGCCCAAAGAAGGGGCTTAAAGTATGTTTTTGTAGTCTCTAAAATTGTGACCGATAAAACCTCAATAAAAAAGCTCTCTAAAAATCAGAGAGCCAATTTGAGATTGGGATAAAATCCATACAAAAAAGCTACCCAATGGAGTAGCTTCATTATCAAGATATGCTCAATTGAACACGGCCTAAGCACTTGGCAAAAAAGATAAAATCTCCTAGAAACTGAAGTTTCTTCGTCAATTTTCCTATTTTTGCTTTGTGCTTTTGACGGCCTTTGTATCTTGTTAATTGAACACGGCCTAAGCAAGCAGATAAAAACAAAAAGCCCTCTGAAGTCAGAGAGCTCCAGTCTTGCTGGATAAAACGTTTATAGACTAGGCGGACGAGGCGAAGATTGTACTAATGGTACATCAAGCCGAAGCCAACGAAGTATAGAAACGTTTTAGACGCAAGATTAGCGACGAAGTCCTAGAGAGTTGATCAACTCACGGTAACGGTTAACGTCGTTTTTACGCAAGTATGCAAGCAAGTTACGACGGCGACCGATTTTCTTCATCAATCCACGGTAAGTAGCGTGGTCTTTTTTGTGTTGTTTGATGTGTTCGTTAAGGTGGTTGATTTCCCAAGTAAGGACAGCAACTTGAACCTCTACTGAACCTGTATCACCTTCGTGACGAGCATATTGTGCGATGATTTCATTTTTTTTCTCTTTTGAGATTGCCATGATATTTCTCCTTTTTATTTGGCTTCATCCGAGTGACAGGTTGGCATGCCTGCAACCAAGAAGAAGTTATTTGTCTTTCCGACAGTTCTTATTCTACCAAGAAGCAGAGACTTTGTCAACTGATTTACTTTTTAAAAACTTGATCTACTCTACTGATTTCAGGGCTTCAAGCATATCCACCTTTCTCAAGTGGTGATTGACAAAGAGACCCAGTAAGGCTAATATCACAGTCACTGCGATGATTGGAAGAGCATAGACTTCCCAGCTGACTAGTGGATAAAAAAGTATGGTGGCAGGTGAAATCATTTGAATCAAAAATTGATGTAAATAGTAGCCGGCTACCAAACCGAGAACAATCCCCACAAAGGACAGTACCATGGTCTCGCGGTAGATATAGAGGGTCACTTCTTTATTATGGAAACCGAGAACCTTGATGGTGGAAAGTTCACGGATACGTTCTGCCACATTGATATTGGTGAGATTGTAAAGAATGACAATGGCTAGCAAGACGGAAACAAGGACAAGGATTGCCATGGTTTTATTGAGAGAATTGGCTACAGATTCAAAAAGTTGGATAGCCGTTGCATTTTGGACCACCCCAGAAACAGCAGTTTTTTTCATAAAGACCGCAGCTTCTTTCTCCGTATTGGATGGTGTTGGCTCTTTTAATTTTACTAGGTAGGTATTGTCTTTCGGACTGGTACCGTAGACTTGTTCGTATGTCGCTCGGTTGAGATAAACAAAGTGTCCAACATAGTTTTCAGAAATAGCCGCGACCCTGATTTCTTTCCCATCAAGCTCCAGCTTGTCTCCAACCGTAATACCTTCTAGTTGAGCTAATTTTTGACTCACGACTGCTCCATCTGTGACCTGCACCTCTTGGCCATTTTCCTCTAATGCGATAAAGGGGTTGAAATTTTCTCTGCTTGTAACCATTATGGTGATAGTCTGAAGTCCTGCTTTTCCTTTGAAATCTTTTTCAATGGATTTAGAGTAAATCTTTTGATAAGCATGGATAGGCTCAGCTTGCAAGGCACTTTCTAGGTCTGCTTTTTCTTGCTCCGTTGCACTGCTCTTTTCCGCTACAATCATCTGGTATTGCTGGATTTGTTCAAATTGACGCTCGACAACTCCTCCAACAGAAGACTGAATGCCAAGACCTGCAAATAGGAGAGCAACCGAACCCGCAACTCCAAAAATGGTCATCAACATCCGTTGCTTATAACGGAAAATATTTCGCGCCGTAACCTTATGAGTGAATCTCAAACGACTCCAAATAAAGCTCAGGCGTTCCAGCAAAATCTTTGATCCTTTAACGGGAGGTTTGGGCAGCAAAAGTTGAGCTGCTTCATCGTGCAATTCCCTCCGTGCCACTAGATAAGCTGGCAAGACACTGGATACCCAACTTAAGGCCAGGGCAAGAAGGCTATAAGACCAGTAGAAATACTCCTGACTTTTCCCAACGATCATTCCAGCTGTTATAACATCCGAAATCACGCCTGCAAGGAGATAATGTCCTAGAAGTGTTCCTAAAACGGTTCCCACAGTTCCTGCAAGAAAACCATAGAGGACAAACTTGGCAACAATATCTTTATTCTTGTAACCTAGGGCCTTGAAAATACCAGCATTGGTACGCTCTTCATCCACAAAGCGAGTCATAGTTGTAAATGTTACCATTGCAGCAACCATAAAAAGCACCACGGGAAAGATATTCCCGACAGAACGAATACTTGCTGAAGCGTTATTGTACATGAGATAGCCTTGACCACCTGGCATGGTTTGGCGGTTGTATACATGGTAAGTAGGCTCTGCCAGTTCATCAAGCTCTTTCTGGTGTTGTTCAAGCTTCTCTTTTTCCTTGGCTAGATTACTCTCTGTCTGAGCCATTTTTTCTTTTTCTGTAGCCAATTCTTCCTTAGTTTTTGTCAATTGCTCCTTGGCTTGACTCTTTTGAGGATCAGGCAAAGCGGTCACTTGTTCTTCTTGCGTTTTCAATCGACTTTCAGCCTGTTCTAACTGACTCTTGCCTTTTCGAAGGTTACCTTCAGCTGTTTGGAGCTGCTCTTTTCCATCTTCCAAGCTCTTTTGCCCATTTGCTTTGATACTTGCCAATCTTTTTTGACCATTATCGGCAAGCAAGTTTTGTAAGTCTTCCTGGTGTTGATCTCGTTTGCTTCTATAGTCTGATGAAAAAGCATCCAAATTTTTTAAATCATCATAACGCACACGCGCAATGCTATAAACATCTGAGTCAAACTGACTGGGTAAAATCACTCCATAGCCAGCCAAGCTTCCATTTCCACTACTAGCCCCTCCCAAGTCTTCTTGAGAAAGTATCTCACCCGACTGAACAAATCCAGTAATGGTGAAAGATTGGGATTTTATGACGGTCTTCCCTTCTTCTTTCTTGCTAAAGGTGATAGTCTGCCCAATCTGATAGCGGTCTCTCCAGAAATCTGCCAAGGAAATTTCCTCATCAGCTTCTGGCAGTCGCCCTTCTGTCACTTGAAAAGTTGAAATTCCCTCTGGCTTAGAATACAGTCGAACCGCTTCTTCACTATTTTCAACGGTTAGGTCTGCCATATAGCCAAACTCAATACTTGCTCCTTGAAGGGTCTTTAGTTCGTCTCGATCCTCTTTATCCAAGCCATAATCAGCTATCACTGCCAGATCCAAGGTATTTGCTTTACGAAGATAATCCTCAGCCGTACGTTCCATATTGGGGCTAGTCACTTTGAGACCTACTAGAGCTAAAGACCCCAGCATCATCAAGGTCAAGATGGATAAAAAGCGTCCCTTGGAAGCAGTCACCGACTGGAGCAAGTCTTTTCGGTATGTTTTTTTCATGCTAATACTCCAATGTATCGATAGCCTGTGGATTCTCATTGATTGTTACTCTCATAACAGTGGCATCACGCATATGAATCACGCGATCAGCAATGGGCGCCAAAGCTCCATTGTGAGTCACGACGATCACCGTCGCTCCCTTTTGACGAGACATGTCTTGGAGAATCTTCAAGACTTGCTTGCCCGTCTGATAATCCAAGGCGCCTGTCGGTTCGTCACAAAGGAGAATTTTAGGATTTTTGGCTACTGCGCGTGCAATGGAGACTCGCTGTTGCTCCCCTCCAGAAAGCTGGGCTGGAAAGTTATTGAGACGATGAGCCAGACCTACATCTGTCAAGACCTGTTCAGGATTCAAGGCATCTGTCACAATTTCTGATGCCAACTCCACATTTTCCTTAGCTGTCAGATTGGAAACTAGATTATAAAACTGAAAAACAAAACCGACATCATTGCGGCGATAATTGGTTCTCTGGTGGGAATTGTAATCTGCAATATTGGCACCATCAATCCAGATTTCCCCCTCGTCATTGGTATCCATTCCCCCAAGAAGATTAAGAACCGTTGACTTGCCCGCACCAGATGCACCTAGAATGATAACCAATTCACCCTTTTCAATCTCAAAATTCACATCGCGATTGGCCACAATCTCCGTGTCCCCAACCTGATATCGCTTGTAACAATGTTTCATCTCAATATAAGCCATCATCAACCTCACTTTCTTTAACTACTTCTTAATATCATTATAACGCTTTTTCGAAGAGTTGGATACTAGAATAAAAAGAAAAACCTAGGTATTCCTAGGCTTTCTTTTTACAAATTATTTTCCAAGGTAGTATTCAGAAACTACGTTCAATTTTTCGTCGAATTCGAATACCAATGGTGGGAAGTTAGGGATTTCCACATCCATGATTTCGTCATCTGACAAACCTTTGATGTGTTTTACAAGGGCACGGATTGAGTTACCGTGAGCTCCTACGAATACGTTTTTACCATCTTTAAGAGCTGGAGCGATTTTATCTTCCCAGAATGGAAGGGCACGTTCCAAAGTCACTTTCAAGTTTTCAGCATCTGGAATAACTGAGTCGTCAAGTGAAGCGTAACGACGGTCTGTGTGAGCTGAGTGCTCATCATCACGGTCCATGTTTGGAGGCAATACATCGTATGAACGACGCCAGATGTGAACTTGCTCATCACCAAATTGTTCAGCAGCTTCAGCTTTGTTTTTACCAGTCAAACCACCGTAGTGACGTTCGTTCAAACGCCATGATTTTTCAACTGGAACCCACAATTGGTCAGAAGCTTCAAGAGCCAAGTTAGTTGTTTTGATAGCACGTTTCAATACTGAAGTGTAAGCTTGGTCAAATTCGATACCAGCTTCTTTGATCAATTTACCAGCGTCAATCGCTTGTTGTGTACCTTTTTCAGACAAATCAACATCAGCCCAACCAGTGAAAAGGTTAGCTTTGTTCCATTCAGACTCACCGTGGCGAGCAAAAACCAATTTTACCATTAGATGGATTCTCCTTTAAATTTTCCGAGGTTTCCCCTCGTTTATCTATTCTATTTTACACAATTTTTCACAAAAAAGCTAGTTAAAATCGACAAGTTCTGATAGTCAGGAAGTAAAGTCCTCTCATACTGATTAGGAACTTCTATAATTCATTACTTTTTATTTGCAAAAATAGAGGTTCTAAAATCATTTGTTTGGTCAAGATAGGCCTTAAACACTGCTCTCTTAAGTTTATGAACGGCACTGTCAGTTTCTGGGTTATAGTCACTCCAACGCGTACCTTCCGCATCCTGTAAAACAGCTTGGTCCATGAGTTCTTGCAACTCATTTACTCTTTGAATGGTTTTCGTGGCATTGCTCATCCATGATTGCGTCGGATCTTTAAAAGTAACTTTATTCAAATGATCAAACTGAGCAACACGTTCTTGATACATAGCTTTTTTAAAGGCTGCCCAAGATGAATACTGACCACCAAATAGCTTTTCTAAAACAAGCTTATCTGTCACTAATCCTTGCTTTTTACCGTAGAGGTTGATTGTCTGACCATTTTGTTTAGCAATTTCTTCATATTGGTTGGAAATATATGGGACCATACCTTCTTTAAATCCTTTAGCAGCTAAGAGTTCATAAGCTATCCGGCGCCCCATAAGATCTCCAGGAGTTCCTTTCTCACTGCTCAATGCTGAAAAGATTGGTGCAAAGAGTTTAATCGTAAAGTAGCCATTTCTCTCATATGTGCCAGCTTGATACTCACGAGCCGAAAGAATATTATTGTCAATCAAACTCTCAAAGCTCGTCAATTTTTTAGCTTCATCTTCAGTCAAATTTTTCACAACATTAGTAGCATAAACATCATTTCCATCAGCAGGATCTGTTAGATAGTGGTTCTCGATTTTTCTGAGAGCTTCCATTTTCTGGGAAACATTCAGTTTCTTAACGATAGATTGCCCTTCAAGATATTCCAACAGATAGATGAGATCAAACATATTATGAGCGTATTTCTGGAGATCGGATGCATCTTTGAATCGTTCCGTCGGATCTAAGACTTGTAGACGGGATCCTTCTAAGCTATCTGATTTTGAATGTTTCAAGATTGAGTTAATAGTAATGGTCGCATCATTTGGATGGTCTGGCGCTTGTAATAAGCCTTTAGCAAAGAACTCAGGACCAAGACCACTTCTTCGACCATAACCACCAAGATAGATATCCTGATCGGAATCATGGGTCATCTCATGGGTATACGTAATAGCGCCATCCTTATCCAACATACGGTAAGACATATAATAGACACCATCTCCTGTTGCGTATGCACCGTGATGATTATGAACCACCTTGTTACCAACTGGTCCAAAGAAATGTTGCATTGCAGGATTTGAATTCTCAAAGTCTGCGATTGTTGAAGCCTTTCCTTCAGTATGATCATCACCAAACTTATAGGCATCATAAAGCAGGATCGTACGATAGAGTTTTTCACGTGACTGTTTATCCAAAATACGATACCAATAATCATAGTGATCTCGCTGACGCTTGGCTGTTTCACGCGCATTATCTTCAACAAACTTATTGAGTTCATCTCCAGCCTTATAGTCGCTATTGCGGTAGCGATCGTAAGCTCCAAATCCTAGGCTAGACAAGGTTGAGATGACAAATACAGATCTTTCTGGCAAGGTAAGGAGAGGCAAGACCATATTGCGGTATTTCCAAGTACTACTAGTAATTCGGTCATAAACACCGATAGAATACTTAGTCCCTGCTTGCTCTTGCTTGGTTTTGACCTCTGCAATAGTGGATTTTTCTTCAACAATGAAAGCTTTGGTCTGTTTTTTAAACCAGTCATTGTTGCTAGTGTTTGGTAAAAAGACTTTTCGGTAATTTTCTAGCGTGCTAAACAAATCTGTCGTTCCATGATGGCTGGCAAGACTGATACCATAAGTATCAACGTTGTTCTTAGCAAGCAGATTATTAAATCCTGATTTCCCTAACTCAATCAAAGTATCTAACGGAGATGCATTTCCTTTGCCAAAGAAATCAAGGTGATACAAGATCAAGTCTTTAATATTAACCTGACCATAGCTAAAGTTATACCAACGCTCTAAGTAGCTCATACCAAGAAGCAAGGCTTCCTTGTTGCGCTTGATTTTATCTACGATGTAACCTGTCATTACTTGATTGTTTTCCACTAGACCAGCATCCGCTGACAAGAGTTTTCTCAGACTTTCTTCTAGATGTTCCTTCGTTTTAGTAAACTGTTCTTCTAAATAGAGCTCGGTTTGCTTCACTTTTGGTGAAATACCAAGTGTGTTTCTAATAGCGTCTGAATGATAATTTACCTTCTTCAATTCTGGTAAGACTTGCTGGATAATCGTTTCTTGATTATACAAGAATTGGTTTGGCGTATAGAGAAGCCCCGTATCTCCTAGACTATATTCTGCTAACTTAGCAAAATCAGTCTGGTACTTGATCTGGAATGTTTCAGAGGAATGATCCTGGTAATGGAGCAAGAGTTTGTTTGCAGTCTGTTTGTTGGAAACAATATCTGTGATGACTTGGTCATCCTTCATCATGACTGCAGACAAGAGTGCTTTTTTATATAAAAGACTGTTCTCATTGACCAGGTTTCCGTATTTGACGACGGTTGCCTTGTTGTAGAAAGGTAGCAATTTTTCAATATTTTTATAAGCCAAGGCGCGCTGAGCTTGATAATGCTTCACCTTAGAAAAATCACTTTCTTTACTACCACTTGTTGAAAGGGACTCCACTGTTGGAGGGGTGAGAGGATTGATTTCTACTTTTTTATTAGTCACTTCAGAAGCATCTAAAATTGTTCCTCTTTCTACAAATGATTCCTTGCTGACGACTTCTTCCCTGACCAAGGTGACATTGTAGACTCTATTAGCTTTGTTGCTGAATGTATTAGCCACCTTCATTTCATTATAGTGGTAACCGGTAATAGCATTCCCGTTGGTTACATTGACATCACTTAGTACATTGGTCAATCTTCCTGCATGCTGTTCCTCATTCGTCTTTCGATCCCACAAATATCCAGCCACACCCGCAACTCTACCAAAGTGCTTGACATTGTTGATATCACCTTCAGCATAGCTATCCTGTATATGCGCATCTTGGTCTACTAGACCTGCTAGCCCACCAACAGTCTGATCTGAACTATTCGTGTTGGAGGAAATGGCTACTGTCGATTTTGACTTAGTCAGTGAAGCTCTGCCTCCTGTCAAATGACCGACCAAACCACCAATATTGTATGCCGCAGTCGTTTCGTAAGTATTAACAATTCTTCCCTTAAAACTGCTCTCTGTGATGCTTGATTGGTCTGCCTTAGCCAACAAACCACCGATACCACGTTCCCCAGCCAGAACACCATCGACATGAACTTGCTTAATCTTTGTGTTATCCGTAGCTTCATTGGCTAATGAACCGATATCATCTTTACCAGAAATAGAGACATTTTTTAGGCTCAACTTTTCTACTATGGCCCCTCTCAAGCTTTCAAAAAGAGGCTTTTTCAAGTTGTAAATAGCATAATGCTTGCCATCTTTTTCACCAATCAACTGACCAGTAAAGGTGCCCTTGATGTAAGATCTGTCATCAGGTCCCAACTCCACTTCGTTGGCATTCAAGCTAGCCGCTAAATGATAGGTTCCAGAGAGATTCTTGTTGATAGCTTTAACCAAGTTGCTAAAGGAAGTGAAGGTTGTTGTTTCTTCTGTAGCCTTTTTTGCGAGATAGAAGGTGAAATTATCGACATATTTATTTTCTAGCTCTTGCTGGAGTTTCTCAGCTTTGGCTATGATTTTATAAACGAATTGTCCATTTTTTATTTCTGCAGTTATTGAAGCGACAGGTAGATAGACATCTTTGAATGACGACGATTTTGCCTTAACAAAGTAAGTGTCTATATTACTTGGAACACTGTCTAAAGAAACATGTTGTTTGTAAGTACCATTGGTCTGACTATATAACTCCAGATCAGAAACATTTCTTAATTCAAGTGTTTTTTCTGGATCTTTTTCTTTTGGTTTTTCAGCCGGATTTTCTGGTTTTGCTTGCTCAATATTGCCAGTATATTCTGGAAGAGGGGCAATTTGTTCGGGTTCAACAATCGCTCCGGATTGGGTACCTGTATAAGATGGTTTCGATGGTACCTGTTCTGGTTCGACTATTGCTCCAGATTGAATGCCTGTATATTCTGGTTT
>NZ_KV794530.1:60738-76302 GCF_001808785.1 Streptococcus sp. HMSC077D04
CCAGATTGAATGCCTGTATATTCTGGTTTTTCGACCGTCTCAGGGGCTACAACAGCTCCCGATTGCTCGCCTTTATATTCTGGCAAGGAAGGCTGAGTCTCCGGTTCGACGATGGCTCCAGATTGAATGCCTGTATATTCTGGTTTTTCAGTTGTCTCAGGGGCAACTATTGCACCAGATTGCTCACCTTTATATTCTGGTAAGGAAGCATGGGTCTCTGGTTCGACGATAGCACCAGCTTGAGTTCCCTGATATTCAGGTAGCGGAGCTACTTTCTCGGGTTCGACTATTGCTCCAGACTGAGTGCCTGTATAGGATGGTTTATCAGTTTTCTCAGGGGCAACTATTGCATCAGATTGCTCACCTTTATATTCTGGCAGGGAAGGCTGAGTCTCCGGTTCGACGATGGCACCAGCTTGAGTTCCCTTGTATTCTGGTTGTGGAGCTACTTTCTCTGGTTCAACAACCGCTCCGGACTGGGGACCTGTATAGGATGGCTTATCAGCCGTTTCTGGTTCTACCAAAGCCCCTGATTGAGCACCTCCAACCTCTGGTTCCTGCTTTTCAGGTTCAACAATCGCACCAGCTTGAGTTCCCTTGTACTCTGGTTGTGGAGCTACTTTCTCGGGTTCGACTATTGCTCCAGACTGAGTGCCTGTATAGGATGGTTTATCAGTTTTCTCAGGGGCAACTATTGCTCCAGATTGCTCACCTTTATATTCTGGTAAGGAAGCATGGGTCTCTGGCTCACCTTTTCTTGCAGACTGGGGTGCTTCACTCGGAGCAACTGCCTTCTTAGTCCCTTTCTCTACTATACGTGGCAAGGATTTTTCTACCTTGGTCGAGAGGATCTCACGAGTAATTTCTTGGTTTTCAACAGTAAAAATACGAACAACCTCAACCTTCTTCCCAACATGACCTTCTTGTTTGACACGAATTGTTCCCTCTGCTAGTTCGGGATTCTCTTGAACCACTTCAGCAAAGTCTAGCTTGGTTTCAATCTCTTGATCTTTGTATAAGAGCTCTGGTTTATTTAAACGACCAGCCAAGACTTCGTCATGAGGATCCACACTAGCAATACCAGACGGCTTTTGATTGGGTGAATCTTTAGAAGGGATTGGCTTGTCAGCAGAGCTTGTTGGAGACGGATTTTTCCGCTCATCTCTTACATTTTGCCCACCTTCATTGGACTGGAAATGAGGGTGAACCGTATCGTCTAGTTTCTGATCTCTAGCAACAGTTTCTAACTGATTAATTTTCTTGTCTTGCTTAATATAGCCTAGATAGGTATAACCTGACAGGACTCTTGGCAGAGGCAGACTATCTCCTTGGGATAATTGATATTCTTGATTATATTGGAGCAAGAGTTGATTTTCAATAGCCTGAACTGAAGAAACCAAACCACTCCCCATGCCTGTTATCAAAACAACCTTCAACAGTACTTTCTTCTTGCCTTTCTTTCTCGAAACAGCAAAAATGAGGAGTCCAATCGAAGCGAGGGCTCCACCAGTAAGGGCGGTAACCAGATTATTGTGCTCACCGGTATTAGGCAACTGACCTAGTTGGGCTTTCTCATCCATACGGTAGACTAGATAATAGGTACTCTCACTATCTTCAGCAATATTAGGAAAATCCTTTACAATCAAGTCCTTCTCATGACTACTCAGTTCTGTATCCGTCACGTATTTGTAGTGAACAGATACATTTTCTTGAGCAAATACGGTCCCACCGCTAGCAATAGACACAAAAAATAAACTAGAAATTGAAGCAGACACAAGACCAATCGCTAACTTTCGTAAGGAAAAACGATGCTGCTTCTCTCCAAAAAACTTTTTCATTCTATATCCTCTCTATTATTTTATCCCTTTCAAAATAGAAGAAGCATTTTGCTTCCTCACTATGATAAACTTACAAGAAACAAAAATACTTCTATATATATTTTGATATATTTAATCTACAACCATCATTATACTATAAAAAGAGTTCCTTGTCTCAAATAAATGCTTTAGATTTTACGAATGAAATAGCTTATTTATCCTGTAAGATTTTCCGTCAATTGGTAACAAAAAAATAAGGCTAACCGTCTTCATACTGTAATAAGTATTTCTAACAAATAGTCAATTCGTCCCATCTCAATTCGAAAGATATGATTCTTCAATTTCAAATTTTTCAAAATTTCAAAGTATAGGAATTGCCAATAATTGTCATAATTTCTCCTATCTAGTCCACGAATGGGATTAATCCAACAGAACTACCTACGATAAACAATACAGACAGTGCAGGAGTCACACGCTCATCGCCCTTGAAATACACAATAGCCACAATTCTTAAAACTAAAATAGTAACTTTCATCAATCATGAAATCATTGAAAAATCGTCAACGCCCTTCAATTAGCCTATTCTAACTCCAAATCAGAAGCGACCAATAACCTCATCAAACTTATCAAGCGAAATTCCTTTGATTTTCGAAACTTTGAAAACTTCAAAAAACGATTTTTATCGCTCTGAACATCAAAAAAGAAAGGACGAAATTTGTCCTTTCTCTATCTTAGCTTTTCTTTAATCCACTACTGCTGACAAAGAACCAATTTTAGAGTTTCTCCATTTACTCTAGTTGACAAAAACTCTATTTATAGTTCAACTTTAAATTTTTTGAGGCTTCCTAAAAATAATGAAGCACCAACAACAATGACGATTCCCCCTATCCATCCTAATAATGGAACCAATGCAAGTGCAGAGCCAACAATTAATAAGACTGATGGTGCAATAGAAATTCTATTATCATCTTTATAGTATATTAGTGAGAGAATACCTAGAATTAAAATTCCAATTTTTACTAAACTAAAAATAATAAAAATAATTCCTAAGATGACACCAACAACTTCTTCATCATCAAATATAGAGGCAATCATAATTATAATAATTGGCAAAATGGCTAGAATAGTTCCTGTAACTAAACCAATGATACCATCTAATTGAGCAAGTGTTTTCTTTTTCATCAATATTTCCTTTTCATTAAAAATTAATATTATACATTAATTTTGTTTAATATTTTCTTTTATATCAAACTAAAATACACACACAGAAAACTTTTTAATCTATAATTCGATTATTTCTCTTCAAATCCTTCTGCGACTGCATCTGCAAAGTTTTCTTCTACGATGCTTGCACAGTGGTCACAGATGACTGCATGGTAGCTGCGTTCTGCTGTTGTTGGGTCAATGCGACGGCAACGGTCACATACTTGGCCTGCAGCGCGTTCAACAGTGAAGGCTACGTCTTCAAAGCTTACAGCAACTTCTGGAGCCGGTCCTTCTGCGATGGTCAAGTCTGACACGATCAAAAGTTGAGCCACATTGCTGTTTACTGCTTCGAGTAGAGTTTTCACCACTTCATTTGGATAAACTGTCAAGTGAGCTTCAAGCGATTTACCGATTACTTTGGCATTACGAGCTTCTTCCAAGGCTTTTTGAGCTTGTCCACGGAAGTCCATGAAGGCAGCCCATGTATCCAAGATTTCTTCTTGATTAGCAAAAGTTTCTGCTTCTGGTAATTCTGATAATTGGACGAAGTCTTCTGCTTCAAACTCAAGATATGACCAGATTTCCTCTGCTGTGTGAGGAAGGATTGGTGTCAAGAGTTTGGTGATTTTAACAAGAATGTCATAGAAAACAGTCTGCATTTGACGGCGTTCCAGTGATTTAGCACCTTCAATGTAAACAACATCTTTGGCAAAATCAAGGTAGAATGCTGACAAGTCAACGTTGATAAAGTTCACCAAGGCCTTGTAGATTGTCAAGAATTCAAAGTTTGCATAAGCATCACGAATGGTCTTGACAAGCTGGTTAAAGCGAATCGTCATGTACTTATCAACTGAACGAAGTTCTTCGTAGGCTACTGCATCCACAGCTGGGTTAAAATCAGATGTATTGGCAATCAAGAAACGAAGGGTGTTACGAATCTTACGGTAAGTTTCAGAGACTTGGCTCAAGATATCCATAGAGATACGCACGTCGTTGCTTGAGTCTACACTTGTTACCCAGAGACGCAAGATTTCAGCACCGAATTGTTTTTCAACATCATTTGGAGCAATGGTATTTCCAAGAGATTTAGACATCTTCTCACCTTTACCGTCAAGGGCAAAACCTTGTGACAAGATTTGTTTGTAAGGTGCTACGCCATGGTTGGCAACAGATGTGATGAGTGATGAGTTGAACCAACCACGGTATTGGTCAGAACCTTCTAGGTAAAGGTCTGCTGGGTAAGTCAACTCTGGACGGTTTACTACAACTCCATTCCATGATGAACCTGAGTCAAACCAAACGTCCATGATGTCTGTTTCTTTCTTGAACTCGCCGTTTGGTGAACCTGGATGAGTAAATCCTTCTGGCAAGAGGTCCTTAGCATCACGTTCCCACCAAATGCTTGAACCATGTTCCTCAAAGAGTTGAGCCACGTGTTCAATAGTTTCAGCAGTCATAATCGCTGTACCGTCTTCAGCGTAGAAGATTGGAAGTGGAACACCCCAAGCGCGTTGACGAGAGATGACCCAGTCGCCACGGTCACGAATCATATTGTAAAGACGGACTTTACCCCATTCTGAGTGGAATTTAACTTTTTCAATTTCGTCCAAGATTTCTTGGCGGAATTTAGAAACTGAGGCAAACCATTGTGGAACTGCACGCCAGATGATTGGTTTCTTAGTACGCCAGTCAAATGGGTATGAGTGAGAGATTTCTTCTTGAGCAAGAAGGAGGTTACCAAGTTTCTCGATAACAGTTGGAACTACCTTTTCATAGAATTGACCTTCAAACTCAGGACCAGCATTCTTCATCATGATACCACGTTCGTCAACAGTCACTGCGACTTCAAGACCATTAGCAATACCAACATTGTAGTCGTCCTCACCAAAACCAGGGGCTGTATGGACAATACCTGTACCAGAGTCAGTTGTAACGTGGTCACCAAGAATAACCAACTCATCTACAGCAGTATCCCATGGATGTTCTGTTACAATGTGGTTCAATTCTTGACCACGGTAAGTTGCCAACACTTGAACATCAGCCCAGCCAAATTTCTCAGACAAGCTAGTCAACAATTCTGCAGCAACCACAAACTTACGAGCTTCACCAGCAGGTTGAACCAAAACGTAATCAATATCTGCACCAACAGTCAAACCACGAGAAGCTGTGATGGTAAATGGAGTTGTTGTCCAGACTACGATATAAGTATCTGTATCTAGAACACCTTTGCCATCTTTTACCTTGTTGGCATAGTAAAGGGAAGTTGAAACCAAATCATGGTATTCAATCTCCGCTTCAGCAAGGGCAGACTCAGATGACCAAGACCAGTAAACTGGCTTGGCACCACGGTAGATATAACCTTTATTAGCCATCTCACCAAATACACGGATTTGAGCTGCTTCATAGTCAGGAGTCAACGTCACATATGGATTTTCCCAGTCACCAGAAACACCTAAACGTTTAAAGTCTTCACGTTGTTTATCTACTTGAGAAAGTGCGTATTCACGGCAAAGTTTCAAGTACTCAACCAAGTCCATTTCTTTGCGTTTAACACCTTGTTTTGCCAAAACTTGCTCGATTGGCAGACCATGAGTATCCCAACCTGGGATAAATGGTGCGTAAAAACCTGACATTGATTTTGAACGAACAATGATATCTTTTGAAATCTTGTTCATAGCGTGTCCAACGTGGATATTTCCGTTCGCGTATGGAGGGCCATCATGCAAGGTGAAATGAGGTTTTCCTTGGTTCAATTCTTGACGATGTTGGTAAAGTTTTGCATCTTCCCATTCCTTTTGCCAAACTGGCTCTTTGGTAGGAAGTCCTGCACGCATTGGGAAAGCTGTTTTCCCAAGGTTAAGGGTATCTTTGAGTTTCATGGTATCTCCTTTATAAATAATAACAAATTAAAAACCACGACTGCCAAAAAGGACGAAAATCGTGGTACCACCTTTATTCGGAAAAAGATTTAGTCTTTCTCCCTCTTATCCCGTAACGTGGGGAACGTCAAATCTTACTCCATTCAGACTTGAGTTTTTGAGAGGATAATCTTATCATTAGGGATTACAGGACTCACACCATCTCCTGCTCGCTGAAAATATAAGGATAAAATATTGTTCTCACATATCACTATTCATTATAAGATTAGGACAGATTCTTTATTTGTATCTTCCTCATTCGATGAAGGGCCTTCGACTTCAACTGGCTCTAAATGTTCTTCTACATAATGATCTTGTTGAGCTTCAAATTCAGCTAATTCTCTATTACCAGCCTCAATTCGAGCTTGTAACTCAGCCATTTCTTCAGGTGTAAATTGACGAGTCATATCGATTGGTTCTTCTTCTGGTTGTGAATATACCGATTCACCAAGAACTTCACCAACAACTTCTTTAAATGCTTCATCACTTGTCTGAAGATAGGTAGCTGTTGGGCGCAGAATATCTTCCCAATCTGATGATTCAACAATTGCTAACTGACTCTCAATTGTAGATTTGAGACGTTGGTGGAAGACACGGCTTTTGTTCTTCAATTCTTCAGTCTCAACAGCAACTTTCTTAGCATTATCAGTAGCTTGACGCAAGATCTCATTAGCCTTATATTTTGCTTCTTCAAGCAAACGTTGGGCATCTTGCTCTGCCTGTTGGATAATATTATTAGAACGATCTTGAGCAGCTTGTTTCACACGCTCTGCCGTATCTTGAGCAATCAATACTGATTGACTCAAAGAATCTTTCATCTCATCAAAGTAAGACAAACGTTCTTCCAAGCTCTTGATATGCAACTCTTTATCATGATTGCTTCGAACTAAATCTTCATAATCACGAACAACGATTTCAAGAAATTCTTCAACTTCTTCTGGATCAAAACCTCTAAATCTTGTACCAAAGGTTTTATCTTTAATTTCTAATGATGTAATTGGCATATTATTCCTCACTTACTTAATAATAATTGGACCGTTAATTTCTTTTTATCTTTTTTTGTTTGCCCATTATCTCTAACAAGTTTCAATCGACCAAA
This sequence comes from Streptococcus sp. HMSC077D04, assembly GCF_001808785.1. Classification (GTDB taxonomy): domain Bacteria; phylum Bacillota; class Bacilli; order Lactobacillales; family Streptococcaceae; genus Streptococcus; species Streptococcus mitis_BX. The sequence goes on from NZ_KV794530.1 coordinate 67,779, forward strand.
TTTCCTCACACTAATCAAATCACCAACTTGAACTGCATAATCTGATTTTTCAACTAAATGGTAATTAACTTGGACTGCCTGTTTTTCAATTAACTGACTTGCCTGATTTCTAGACAGCTTGAAGACACCTGCTAGAAAAACATCTAATCTAGAACTAGCAATACAAATATCTAATTCTTGATAATCTTCTACTGTAGCAATTTTCTCAGTAAAATCCCGTTCTTCTAGACGAACCGGTAAACGAGCAATTTTCGTAATGCCGTCTTGAAAAAGGAGCATAAACTGTCGATTAATGATAATCTGTGCCCTCTCTTCGTTGACTAAGATATCACCAAATAGCTTCCTATCAATTCCCAGCTTGTTTAAAACAGTCCCTAATATTTTTGCATGCGTTAAGCGTTCAAACTTATTAGGGTAGACAATTTCTTGCAAGGAAAGTTCAAAATCAGAGAATTCTGGCTCAAAATAATCAGGATACAGGAGAACTCGTACATATTCAGTTTCAAGAAACTGCCGACTGCTCATGTAGGAGATGCCGTTGGTTGATGCTAGCACCTTTAAAATCTTTTCTTGATGGGGATTTACAAAGGGTGTTAAAAAAGGAGAATAAGAATCTTCTACCTTTTTTATCCATTCTACTCCCTTATCAATAAAAGACGAATCATTCTTAGAAAAGTGTTGATAAATCATCTTGTTCATAGAAAGATCACTAAAAGTCGAATCAACTGTTCCCCTAGGAAGTGAACTAGTAATACCGCAATCCAGACAGACAAATCAAGACCTGCAATCTGGAGGGGTAAACGTTGCAAGGGAGCTACTATCGGTTTCACTAAACTAATAATCAAGCGTCCAAGACGTGATTCATAAGCATTGGGAAACCAAGACATCAGAGCAAACACGATTAAGATCAGTGAATAGATATCCACTGCATTTTGAATAAAACGAATGAGAAAGATCATTATCTCACTCTCGTACGTTTCATGTCAAAACCAAATTCACCATTTTGTGATTCATCTGGGATTTTGATATCTTCAATATTGACGACAACATCAACTGGTGTCAGCAAGTACATAGTAGACGCTACCTTTTTCATGTTACCAGCTAAAACGTGACGTGCCCCATCCAGATAATCCAAACAACGACGAGCTTGTACTTCTGTCATATATTGGAAATCAATCAAAATACTTTCGTTACCAGCTAATAAATCAACAATATCTGTGGCATCTTCATATTTGCGTGGATAACGAACATCAATTGTCACCTTATCAGTAGAACGTTGACTTTGCATAGCTAACTCTTGTTGACGGGCATGAAGACGAGTGATGTTTTTATCTTTAGATGGCGTACTAGCAGCTTGTTGAGGCAACTCTTGAACAGAAGGGACTGGAGTCACAATCGGCTCTTCAGCTTTAGACTGGTATGCAGTACCAATATCTTCTCCATCTTCTGTAAAATAATCTATAAATTTATCAAATCTATCTTTTAAAGACATATTTCTTTCCTATTTAAAAAATGCTGTACCAATTCTGACAAATGTTGAGCCAAATTCAATCGCTTCCTTGTAGTCACGACTCATACCCATACTCAAGTCCGTCATTGGCATATTGGGAATTTGTTTTTCTCTAATTTCTAGTTGCAAATCCTGCGTAGCTTTAAAAATTTCTTTCAACTCATCACTACTAGCTTCAAAAGGAGCCATGGTCATCAAGCCGACATATTCGATTTTATCTAAGGTGGCCAATTCTGGCAAGAGCTCTAATAGTTCTTCCTTTGAAAAACCATGTTTGCTCTCTTCCCTTGAGATATTTACTTGTAAGAAACACTTAACAACTCGGTCACTTCTTTTTTGAATTTCCTCTGCTAGCTTTAATGAATCCAAAGCGTGGAAATAATCAACATACTGAATGACATCTTTGACCTTGCGTCTTTGCAAGGTTCCAATCAAATGCCAGGTAATATTTCTATCTTTTAAAGCTTCATATTTCTCAAGAAATTTATCCACACGATTTTCACCAATATGATGCACACCTAGCGGAAGCAAAGCCTCCGCTGTCGGTACGTCTACATATTTTGTAACAGCAACAACCGAAACAGAATTAGCTTCTCTTCCTGCCTGCTGACTTGCATCTTTTATTTGTTGAAAAACACGTTCTGTATTTTCTTTCAAATTCATTTACTTAACGATTTTTGAAAAATGGAGGAGTATCTAATTCATCCTCATCGTGTAAAGATGGTGCTTCGAAACGTTCAACTGGTGATACAACTGAATCAGTTGGTCGAACAATTGTCTCACGACGCAAGTCCCAATCACCAAATGCTGAAGATTGAGAAGTTTCTGTACGGCGAGGTGCTGGACTTGGAATTTCTGCAGTTTCAGCCATATCAAACTGACGATTATGATTGTGTGCATGACTAGGACTTGCTTGTTCATGACGGACAACTTGTCTTGGTGCATGGCCCACAACTTTTTCCACACGATCTTGACGAACACCAGTTGCCACAACTGTAACACGAATTTCATCTTTCATGTTTTCATCGATAGATGTTCCGAGCCAGATGTTCACTCCTTGACCAGCTGCTTGGTTGACAATTTCTGATGCTTCTTCAGCCTCAATCAAAGTCAAGTCGAGACCACCAGTAACGTTGACGATGACATCCTCAGCACCGTCAATAGTTGTTTCAAGAAGTGGTGAGTAGATTGCCTTACGAGCTGCTTCTACCACACGTTCTTCACCACTACCGATACCGATACCCATTAGGGCGTTTCCTTTATTTGCCATAACTGTTTTCACATCGGCAAAGTCAAGATTAATCAAACCAGGGTTTGTGATCAAATCAGTAATCCCTTGAACACCTTGGCGAAGTACGTTATCTGCTTCGCTAAGAGCTTCAAGAAGTGGCGTTTTCTTATCAACAATTTCAAGCAAGTTGTTGTTTGAAATAATCAATAGAGTATCTACATGCTCACGAAGTTGATTGATTCCTTCGACAGCATACTGACCACGTTTGCTTCCTTCGAAACCAAAAGGACGTGTCACAACACCAACTGTAAGAGCACCTAAATCTTTAGCAATGCGGGCAATAACAGGAGCTGCACCAGTACCAGAGCCACCTCCCATACCTGCAGTAATGAAGACCATATCTGCTCCAGTAATAGCTTGAGTCAAGGCTTCTTCGCTTTCTTCAGCTGCCTTTTGACCAACTTCAGGTCGACCGCCAGCACCCAAACCACGAGTCAATTTAGGGCCTAACTGAATTACAGTCTCAGCTTTTGTACTACTCAAAGCTTGTACATCTGTGTTTGCTGCGATAAATTCTACGCCTGCAACACCTTCGTCAACCATGCGGTTAATGGCGTTACCACCACCTCCACCAACACCGATTACTTTAATAACTGCACCTTGAGCTGCTGCTGTATCAAATGAAAATGTCATAGTTTATTTTTCCTCTTTTATTCATCAAACATGCTTCCGATTAAGCCACGGAAACGATCTGCGATTTTTGGTTTATTTTGAGAAGATACTTTATCTTCTTTCGGAGCAACTACGTTCGTAGAAGCTGATTGCTCTACCTCAGTATTTTGAACTGGTTGAATAGGGGTAGGTTGTGCTACTTGCGTAACGCGTTGAATCATCCCACCAAAATTAATTGGTTGGTGACGCAAAGTATCCTCACCCTTAACTGCTCGTTGCGCTAATAAATGCACCTCAGTCAATTGACCAGCAAATTCAGACAAGCTAATCACATGAGCGAAGGCAGGATTACGGATTCCAACTTGATTTGGAACGTAAAGTTTGACACCAACGCCAAAGACTTCCTGTGCAAGTTCTACAATACCTGGTAAAATAGCATTTCCACCAATCAGAACAATCCCACCTGGAAGATCCAACAAATGTCTTCTTTCCAACTCTTGTTTGATTTGTTCAAAAATGTGTTTAATGCGAGCTGAAATAATCTCTGCTAGGTAGCTTTCTGTAACTTCTACAGGCTCTACTTCACCAATCACTTCAACTTGGAAGGTTTCATTGCTTGCAAGTGAAGGGTAGGCTTCACCATAGTTCAATTTCAATCCTTCAGCTAGTTTTTGTGAAGTCTTCAAGACTTTAGAGATATCTTTTGTGACATAATCTCCACCTTCTTGAAGAATATTTGTAAACTGGAGTTCTTGGTTACGGATTGTAGCAACAGTTGTTTGACCTGCTCCCATATCAATCACCGTAGCTCCAAATTCACGCTCTCCTTCATTCAAGACTGAACGAACCAAAGCCAATGGTGAAATAATAATATTTTCAACCTGAACACCTGAGCGCTCAACTGTCTTGCGTAAATTGTGAAGAATAGTACGTGGACCTGTGTAAAGCAAACCACGCATTTCAAGACGAACCCCCATCATGCCACGCGGGTCACGAATACCTTGGAAGCCATCTACGATAAATTCTTCAGGAATAAAAGTAATGACTTCACGATCTGGTGTCATACTCTTTGTCAAGGCTGATTTAACAACATTTTCAACATCTTGATCTGTAATTTCTTTTGTATCAGATGTAACTGGAATCATTCCTTGAGTTGGTTCTACTTGCAAAAGATTTCCAGGCAAACCAACATTCACTGATTTGATTGAAATGCCAGCTTTCTCTTCTGCTTGGGAAATAGCTGACTTGATAGCAGTTGCTGCTGCTTCAATATCAACGATAATCCCATCCTTCACACCTTTACTCTTGGCATTACTTACACCAATTACATTTAGTTCACCATTTCTAAGCTCGGCAACCAACACCTTAATCGAATTGGTTCCGATATCTAAGCCTGTAAAAAAACCATCTCTAGCCATTACATCGCATCCTCTCTCTTCCAAGTTTCAAACTTCTATTCAATATAGCTAAAACAGGGCATAGCTATTCACAGAATATTATAACACAAAAAATCCAATCGTGCTTAGTTTTTCCTAAATTTACTTACCATTTTTTTACATTCGCTCATCATATTTTTGTATTTTCCAAACAAGTTATAAAAAATCAGATTTATGAAAAAAAGAAAGCTCATTTCTAAGCTTTCTTTGCAATCATTTTTTCTGCTTCTTGTTCTAAAAATAGTTCCAAGATTTTCTTTGTCAACGTAATCGCTGCTGATAAGGCCAGGGAAACGATTAAATAATTAGCTACTAAGCCATGGTCTCCAACCAATGGTGGTTTTGTCAAGAATCCGTAATCTCCACCTGTTACTAAATTGACCACAAAAATTAAGGCATTTAGAGCAAAGGTCATGAGAAAAATTCCCTTCACATCCAGCAATCGCGCGTTATACTGTCTCAATAGATAAACTAGAGAGTTCCCCAAGAGAGCTAAGTGGCCAAAGATAAAGGATAAAATCGCAATATGTGGGAAAGGATAGGCATCTGGCACTGGATAAACAAAGGCTGCTAATGTCCCAAATGTTCCTAGTAATGCAAAATACTGCCTATATTTAGACTGACCAGGAAGCAAAAGCACCACAAACATAGCCATACGGCAATGGTAAAAAGGTAAACTTTCTGATAGCGGCATATGATTGATCCAGTACCAACCGTAAAGGAGGATCAACTGAACTGCTTGTAAACTCTGGAAAAATCGTTGATAAGCCTTCTTTTCACGATAACGATAGGCTGTATAAAAGGTCAAGGCCAAGAGTGTAAATATACTTAAATACCAAAAAAGGTCAAATTTGGGTGGTTCTGTTGCTTGGGTCGTAAAGAAAATATCCCATAAATTCATCTAGTCTTCCTCATGATTCAAAATTTTCCTGCATTTTATTATACCATGCTATTTGTCAAAAATGGATTTAGAAATACGTAAATGTTTGACAAAATCACTTGTCTTCAGTTTCTAAAGTTTCTACCAACTTGGCTAGATTCATAGAGTTAGAGCCTTTGAGCAGGATTTGGTCATTAGCTCCAAGGCTTTCTTTAACCTGCTTAACTAAGTCTTCAAATTGGTCTTGGTCTTCTGTTTTCTTGAAGTAGTAAACGTGGCCGATTGGGAACATTTGACTAGCCAGTTGAGCCAATTCAGCAATGTCTTCTCCGTAGAAAATCACGGTATCAAGCACATCTGGTGAGAGGCTCAAAATCATCTGGTTATGGAGCTGAACAGACTGGTCACCAAGTTCCTTCATATCCGCTAAAACAGCAATTTTCTTGCCACCTTCGTTGACTGGAATGGCAGAGAAAGTCTCTAAAATCAGCTTCATAGCAGTTGGATTGGCATTGTAAACATCTGATAGGATATCTGCTCCATTGGCTGCTTTCTTCCACTCGGTACGGTTACGCGTCAATTCAAGATTTTGGAAGGCCTGACGAATTTGCTCCTCTGAAACCCCTTCTTGTAGGGCAACATAGGACGCAATCATAGCATTGGTGGCATTGTACTTACCAGTCACTGGCAAATCAAGGGCTTGTTCCAAGAAATTAGCCTTAAAGGTCAGACTGTCCTTTCGCTCAACCAAGTCTGTAATTTCCAACTCTGCCCCTTTCCCAAAACGAACTACCTTTTTATCAGTTGGCAAGTAATCCTCTACAATAGTGTCAGCTGGCGCTAAAAGCAAGGAACCAGGTGCCATCCCATCTGCAATTTGCATTTTCCCTTTAGCAATCTCAGAACGGTCTTTGAAAAAGGCCAAATGGGCTTCTCCAACCAAGGTCACGATGGCTGTTTTTGGACGAGCCAATTCAGACAAGAGATGAATATCTCCCAAGTGATCCTGCCCCATCTCCAAAACCAACTTTTCTGTTCCTTCAGGCATGTGAAGAACCGTGTAAGGAAGACCAATCTCATTATTGTAGTTGCCTTGTGTTTTGTAAGTCTTGTAGGTTGTTGATAGCAAGTGAGCTAACATATCCTTGGTAGTTGTTTTACCATTTGAACCCGTAACCGCAAAGACATCAACTGCTGTTTTTTCAAGATAGTAGGCAGCTAGGATTTGAAAGGCAGTCAAGACATCATCTACTAGAATATAGGGATGATTTGCAACCTCTTTCTCAGACAGGGTTACAGCAGCGCCATTTTCAAAGGCTGTTTCGATAAAGTCATGACCATCACGCGCACCTTTGAGGGGCACAAACAAGTCCCCTGTAGCAATCAAACGACTATCAAACTCAGCTTTTTCTAACTGGGTGTCCTCAAATATGCTGATATCATTTTTAGCTCCTACAACTTGAGCCACTTCATGAATTGTTAATTTCATTTCTACTCCTTTAAAAAGGGTTGAAATCCGAGAACTAAAATCACCTTGCAGTGATGGTTCTGGTTTCTACCCTCTCTTTCATTTTTATAGCAAATGCGCTTCGCGCTTGTCAAAACTTTCCTTAGCAAGATCAACCAATCGCTCGATTAAGTCCGGATAGCTGATCCCCATATTGTCCCAAAGTAGTGGGTACATAGACCACTGGGTAAAACCTGGCATGGTATTAAGCTCGTTTAGGAAAATCTCTCCCTTGTCTGTATAGAAGAAATCGCAACGAGATAGTCCGAGGCCACCAATGGCACGGAAGGCTGTTTCAGCATTTCGACGCATGACAGCTATCACATCATCACTGATTTTGGCTGGGATGTCCATGGTAATCTTGTTATCAATATACTTGGCATCGTAGTCATAAAAGTCAACATCCTTGACTACTTCTCCTGGTAGCGTACTCTTGACATCGTAGTTGCCCAAGAGACCAACCTCGATTTCACGAGCATTTACCCCTTGCTCTACCAAGACACGGCTGTCATATTGAAAGGCAAGTTTCAAAGCTTGACGGAGTTCCTCTTGATTTTCAGACTTAGAAATACCGACACTTGAACCCATGTTTGATGGTTTTGTGAAGACTGGGTAAGTCAATTTTTCTTCAACTTCGGCAATTTTAGCAGTCACATCATCACCTTCGACGATGGCCACATAAGGAACTTGGGCAATCCCGACAGATTCTAACACACGTTTGGTCGTGATTTTATCCATGGCAAGACTAGATGACAATGTGTTACAACCAACATAAGGCATTTTCAAAACTTCGAGGAAGCCTTGAACTGAGCCATCTTCTCCCATCGGACCGTGAAGGACTGGGAAGACCACTGCACCATCTTCGTAGATGGCACTTGGTGCAACTTTCTTATCCCAATCAATGGTTTCATTGGTCATGAGACTATCCTCTTGACCTGGAGTATGACTAAATTCTTGCGTTTTAATAAAATCACCCGACTGGCTGATGAAGAAAGTCTTGACTGTGAAACGATCGTAGTTGACCGCACGCATCACACTCTCAGCTGAAAGAACAGAGACTTCACGCTCTGCACTACGTCCACCGTATAAAAGAATAATCGTTTGTTTCATATTACTTGTTCCAATTCTAATAGAATACTCGTTCTTTAGTATATCATATTTGCTTCTTTTTTGAAACTTGTATCTCAAAAAGCCCTCATTTGAGAGCTGAAATTTTACCTATTTACCACTTGAGCTTCAAAGCGTGCTGGTTTGTCATCTACGGTATCTTTTTCTAGTAAAATTCCTC
>NZ_KV794530.1:76402-76777 GCF_001808785.1 Streptococcus sp. HMSC077D04
AAATTCCTCAACACAACCAGTTGTTCATACAGCATTGTGTTGAGCAAGAAACTACTTTCTCTGGTAAACTATCCATACAAAGTCTGATACATCTTTTCCATGAAATCCTCAAGCTCTTTTTGAACAATTTTTAATAGTCGCTCTTCTTCGGCTTGAGAGATGTCCACACTCTCTTTTATTTTTTGATTACTAATATTAGAATAGTAACTACGTTTTATGGTTAACTGATTATCTAAAATATAGTAAACATCTATTTTTTCCTCTTTTGCTGTTGTTTCAAATAAAACAGTGACTTCATTCCTTCCAGGATTTGATATTTTCAAATCAATGTCTCCTTTTATCCCTATGGAGTCAATTCCTCCATCCAATCGAATA
>NZ_KV794531.1:0-356 GCF_001808785.1 Streptococcus sp. HMSC077D04
GCCGCAAATGTAAAGAAGGAAAAGGCTGCTTTTAGTTTTTGATAGATATTTCGGACACTTGTAAGACCTTGTTTCTTTAATTTTCGATACCGATTTTTAAAGGAACTTGGATTATCTTTCGCTAGTTTCCATCCCTTTCCATCCTTAAAATGATGGTATCGCTCTTTTGTGTTGGTCAGTCTTTTCTTGGTAAAACGACCTGTTGCTTGTCCTGTTTTGACACTAGCTTTTCCAAGATTATAAGGAAGCCGACTGTAGCGTTTCCCTTTTCTAATGGTCTCTTGAAGTGTGCGATAGCCTTCTAAATCTTCATTTTCTGAAGCTAACTCTCCACCTTCACGTCCAAGGACATAAAG
>NZ_KV794532.1:0-359 GCF_001808785.1 Streptococcus sp. HMSC077D04
AGGTTGTCAAGTCGATTAAGCAACGTCAGAAATTGATAGCTTATCGTTATAAAGAAGGAAAGCTGCTATTTGTTAAGAAGGAGGCATCAGATGTCCTCTGAACAACAGGAACGAATGGCAGTTCAATATGCAGAGCGTAGTCTTTTATTTACTGTCAAAAGTCTTTTAAAGATTCTAGAATGGTCTAGACGTCAGGCTTTAGCACAGGATTCCGCCTATAAGATAGGAGTGCAGAAATTAGAAGAATTGCTACAATCTCCTTATTCGATTGATACGATTAATCTGAAAAAAGATTTTTTAGACAAACCAATTGATATAGAGAAATTTAAAGCTTTTTTAGAAAAAGAAGAGATTCCTTT
>NZ_KV794533.1:0-380 GCF_001808785.1 Streptococcus sp. HMSC077D04
TCATACTTTGCCCCACCGTGAGCCACAATCGAAGCCACTTGTTCAATGGCATGACTCGCAATCCCGATGATGGCTTCTACAATGACGGTCGTGTTGGTAATTACAACTGCGACCATAATATAACTAATCAACATCGGGGCTAATGCTTCAAAGGTCATCGCTCCACCTGAGTTAGCAATTTTCTTTGCCATCTTCGAAAATTCTAGGATGAGAACAACTGATAAAATCGCAACTCCAAGAGGTTGCATGACACTTTTAGTAATACTAGACATATAAGTCCAAACTGTTGGATTGTAGCTAGATAGGGATTTAATCAGATCTACCGTAGATTGTAAATCTACATTAAACCCTTCAAATAAATTTTCAGCTGATATTTTTTC
>NZ_KV794533.1:480-1059 GCF_001808785.1 Streptococcus sp. HMSC077D04
ATATAAGTCCAAACTGTTGGATTGTAGCTAGACAGAGATTTAATCAGATCTACCGTAGATTGTAAATCCACATTAAATCCTTCAAATAAATTTTCAGCTGATATTTTTTCAGATGCAAGGTAAACAAAGGGTGAGACTAAACTAAGATTCATGTCATTGTTTATCCTCCTAAATTGAAATTTGAGTTACAAAGGCTCCAGCAGCCCCTACCATAACACCACCGACAATTTCCAGAATGGCATTCCGAACACCTGGGCCACCATCCTTAATGTTGGTTGCAAGATTGACAATCCCCACAACAACGAGAAAGGCACCAACCGCAATCAATCCCTTCTGTAACAAAGACATAGCTTGTGCAAACATAGCACTTGCGTCTACTCCATAAACAAAACCTTTAAAATGCGTAATCATCTATTTCCTCTTTTCTATTTTTATTTTAAACTAGATTCAAAAGTTAAATCACGAATTCTAAGGCCTTCAAGATGATTTTCTTGTCTTTGATTCAAATGATTGATTTGATAGTTCCACCACCGTTCATCGGTTTCTTGGTTGGCTAGGTACTTCCAGTTTGGATGCTTA
>NZ_KV794534.1:0-22409 GCF_001808785.1 Streptococcus sp. HMSC077D04
ATTGTGTCCACAATATCCCAAAAATCATATCGCCAGCTGACTAAAACCTTCCAGTTTTGATAGCTAACGATAAGATAACTTGGTGACTCTGCCCCCAAACCCCCAGAGAAAAATCTTAGTTGGATTTTTTAAAGTTGAAAAAAGTATATCAGAGGAAATTTGGAAAAGTTATCACAGGAGAATGAGAGGATGAAAAAAGAGCCTTTCGGCTCTTAAAAAGTTGAACTTATCTCAATAGCAGAATTATCTACAAGGATTGTTTATTACATCCTCTTAGCTATATTGAACTCATCTAATCGTTCTCTTTTGTCTTTGGCATTCTGTATATATTGACTATAATTTTCTTTGAAATCGCTCAAACTTACTAAAGAAATATAAGAATCGTGCTCATCATCATAAAGATCATTACATGGATTTTTCTTATAAGCCGACTTAATATTTAGCATGTTCTTTCTAGCTAAATTATCAAAATATTTCAAAGACCTACACGACTTAGTCTGCTGACAATGTTGACAATAATGAGTACTATCATCTAGTACCTTATATTTAGCTTCATCAGTATAAACAGCTATCACACCATTTGTTCTGTTATTTTTTCTATCCTCTAAAGAATACCTTAGTTCATCATAAAGCCAATCATCATAATTTCCAAGCCAATTCTTTCTATAAGAAACAGCCTCTGGAGTTAATAATACAATTGTAACCGATGTATCTTTTAACTTCTCATATAGATATTCCTGAATAATGTTCTCACTCATTTGACTTCTATCAACATCTTCTGATCTATTAATTACCTCAGTAGATTCATCAAATAAATCAACTAGTTCATCTTTAATCTCTTTTCCATCACTAAAACGGAACGAAATAAATATTTTGGTTGCCATTATCGTACCTCATTGACAATTTTATCAATCGTGGAAAAAACTTTAGTGAAATCCTTTTCAGTCTCCAAAGTTTCCCAGTAATTATCTAAATAACTATATTCTCCTGATTGTTTCATCTCATCAAAAATTTCTTTTGCAGCAAATCCAGTAGAGGCAATCGGAATGATTATCTTTCCTTTTTCTTTAGCTATTTGAAATTCCTCCATCATGCCTGAAGCAAGTTCTACCTTACCCTCAACTAGCTTGTTACCAAATATAAATATACACACCCCTGACTCACTAATCATTTGTTCACGGTTCTCGGTCCAACGTTCTTTTAACGATTTCTCTCCATTGGCATTTTGTGGAAAAGGAAACAAACCAAGGTGTTCAGCCACATGTCTATATTTAGTTTTATAAATTTGATCCAGCGCACCGTTAATAACACTGCTTCCTATCCCCAGTCCAAACCCTGATATTATTTTATAATCTTTTGAAATAAGAAAACTAGATAAATCATAGCAGTATTGATTTACCTTTTCTTCACTCCAATTCTCATTATAATCTGATATACTACCTGAAATGAAGATTGTATTTTTTAAGTACTCCTCCTCAATTTTTTGTATCAAGTCAGATATTTCAGAATAATCATCTACTAGAACGGTCTCTATTCCATATCTCTGTAAATCTTTGATTTTTAAATCTTGTTTTATTTTAGCGTAATTATATCCTTCGATGTCTGCGTCATAGTCTCTCTCTAACACTTGTTTTTGAATACAATAATGTTCTCTCTTATTATCTCCCAGCAAGACATTTACCTTCCCCAGAATAGATTCTAAATTAGGATCTTCAAAACCAAAACCTACAAATAAAAATGTTTTAGAAACTAAGTCACCTCGTAAAGCTGTTACAAATAAAGAGTTTTTATCACTATATCTTTCATAATCATCTTTTGAAATAACTGCATCGTTAGGTGAATCTACATCACCATGCATCTTATAAACAATGGCATCGCTATCACGAATACTAATTGCTAAATCATCTATCTTTCTCTTTATATCTCCTCTACGATTGTTTTTCTTTAAACCGTTTTCAATTACGTTATCATAGTTTGTCGTCCAATAGGTAGAAATGGGTAGTCGTGTTAGTAAATTCGTTACTTTTGTTTCTGCTTCTTGACTAGAAAATTGATAAACTATTTCCTGATTTACAGAACCTCGATTTCCCATTTTAGAATTGATATAATATTGAGTCAATCCCACTAAATCTGACTCTTTATCAATATCTAAATCAATCTCATCCGCAAATGGCTTTACGAGCTTTTTCCAGTTAACAAATCCTGCGTCAACTGATGTTCCTGCGCCAGCAAAAACTGCCGCATTGCTATCTTGAACAGCTTTCGTAAATTTTTTAATAAATTGCTCTTTCCTCATCTTGAATCCTTCTATTATTTTTTATTCTCTTTCCATTTAGTAAATGGAATATCTGACTGTCCATGATTTTTAACCATAAAATCTTCAGAAAAAAGTAATTTTGGATATTTAAAGTAGAACTTTGGAATAATTGTTCTATCTATTTTTTCTGAAAAATAGATACATATTTTCTTTCCAATTGCATCTGCATATCCCAATTCCCAAGCACACCACTGAGAATTAAGTGTCTTACTTGAAAAGTACAAAACAAATACATCCGATTGTTTTATACGCTCTTTGATAATATCGACTGTTGAAGTATTACACCATTCTCGTTTCAGATCGTATTTATCATTAACCCAGTCAATATATACGACTTGGCCATTTTTGTTTAGTTTTTTATAAAAGGTTATAATTTTTTCTTCATCTTTAGAGTTATGTGAAAGAAAGATATCAAATTTTTTTATCTTTTCTAGATCATCAATGTATAACCTCTTCTTCAACTCTTCTGGTCCTTTCCTATTTGTTACTATTTCATTATCAATAAAATTTGTTTTTCCTTTCTTTTTTCTACTCAATCTAAACGGTAGAGATAAACTTTGAAAGTACGACTGAACTTCTTTTTTTAGCGATTGATTTCTTACATGACCATTTATTGCATAGAAAAAATTATGAACTTCCTTTGAATCATACTTCGAAAGTTCTCTAATGATTTCTAATCTTTCATGTAAATCATGTGTTTTAAAAAATCTTTTGCGATAATGTTCCAGATAAGAGGGATTTATTTCTTGGATATAATCTAATGATTTTTTTCTTTTTATAGTTTGCAGCTTTAATTTTGCTAAAGATTTTTTTCGAATTTCATCTGCCTGAGTTTTTCTCTGTTCAATACTCAAAATATTTTTTCTTACTCGTCTTCTTATATATTTAGACGTTTCAAGAATAAAATCATTAGTTTCTAAAGACATCCTTTTACTCTGAATTTTAACTAAATTTTTTTTAATAATACGTTTACCATACCAATAGTTTCTCTCTATTATCAGTCTAGAAATTTTATCAGGAAACATATAAATAAATTTTTTAACATAATCTTTGTTGGAAAATTTTGCTGGCATAGCTTCTATGGTCATATTATGAGCCAGTTTAAACTCTTTTTGCAATTTTATATAAAATTCATTATATTGTCTCATTACTTTGCCCATATAATCTGCAACCTCATAATAAATATTTACTGTTTTATAACTCCTCTACGGAAATTATTACAAATTCCCTTTTTTAATTTGGTACTCTTCTGCAACAAGAGAAGCCGTTTTATTATCGTACCTTTCACTATCGTAATAGAAAAAATAAGGAACCTGATAACCATACCACACTTTCAATCCTGTTTCCTTTTCCAATAATTCACAGAACTCCGTTGAATATTTCTTACAAAACATTGAAGTCAATATTTTAAATTGATCTTCAAATATTATTCCTCTGTTTTGAAACTCTATAACAATCCCCTCAAATTCTTTGCCTAATATTGCTCTTAATTCCATAGTTTTCACCTATTCTTTCTATTTGATATTAACATAAAACATGACTGATTAAAATTTTCTCAATTTTTCTTCCTCCGCCCCTCAACATCTCTTTCTCTACCTGACTCCACTCGCCAAACAGTAAGTCTTGAAGAATATCTGCTGCTGAAGTCTTAACATCCATTGAATCATATACGTAAGTTCAATTTCATTGATAAATTTAAATGCACTTAAAGATGCCTTATTGTTCCAACTGTCGTATGTTTTCAAAGAGATTGTTCACTATTAGAACATAATGCTCTTTTTTAAGAGTAAGAGTAATTTCTTTCGCAACCATCCTCACTCAAATTTGATTAAAGATTTCTAAACAATAGGACAATAACTTATCAATTATTCGGGAGAAAAGTAACCTAACTGTTCCGCGACATGAATAGCTTCCTGTCTACTGGATACTCCTAATTTTGAAAAGATATTTGCAAGATGATTCGAAACCGTTCGCTTACTCACATAAACCTTTGCACAAATATTATCTATACTTAGACCATTTCGAACTAATTCTAATACTTCTATTTCACGTGAAGTTAAAACATCTACCACTACTTCATCTGAAAAAATCTTTCTACCCTGATAAATTTCTATCAAGTTTTGAAGTAACTCCACTGGAGCAATACTCTTATCCAAAAATCCCCAGGAACCCATTATCTTAGCACGATACTCATACATTTTTTTACTATATCCAGTTAAGATAACAATTTTAGCAGAACATCCATTTTTAATAATCGTTTGAGCTAAAGATAGCCCATCCTCCTGATACAAACTAGTCAAGTTTATGTCAATCAGAATAATGTCATATTCATCATAAGGAAAATCCAAGACAGAAGAAAAATCATCCATCAAATCTACCCTTTCAATATCCTCTGATAATTCCAAAATCAGTTTAATACTCTGACTAAACAATTTATGATCATCAATCAACAAAATTTTCATAACATAGCTCCTTATCAATCGGTAGTTCAATAACAATACGAAAAATACCATTCTCATTTAAAGTATCCATTTTACCACCTAAAATACTTAATTTATTTGCCATATTTTTCAAGCCATATCCCAGAGAATGATCTTTGGTAGAAATCGATTTATTTTCAGAAACTATAAAAATAACATCCTGTTTTATCTTGATTTCTAAAGAAATCTCTCCTTCTTGTGAATATTTGACCGCATTAGTAATTAACTCCTCAACAAAACGATAGACAATTTTATCATAGGGTGTCATTAAAGAAAATTTAGGTGGAAAATATACCACTACTGAACTTTCTTTATTATATCTTTTCTCAATCCTTTCGATAAGAGCCTGATATTTTTTTGATAGAGGCTCATCTACTTCACTCATAGGCTGGTAATAATCCATTCGTTCTCTGATTCGTTGCACCAGTTCTTCAGTAACAAGATTTATTTGATTCCCAAACATCTCATTTTGACTATAAGCATTGAAATTCTTAACAGCCATTACACTTTGTAAAATTTCATTATGAAGAAATTCTGAAAATTGCTGTTCTACAAACTCATTAGAAAGAAGATGATTAACCATTCTATTTCTCTTCAAAAATAGAATTTCCAGATAATCTTTCGCATTTCTCATATCAGATACGTGAAACAATCGAATACATTCTTCGGCAACAATAGCCATAATAAGCAGAACTATATTTAAAATTAAAAAACTTATATTCAAATCAAGTTGAAAACCAATAAACGAAAATAGTAATAATACTCCTATTAGGAAAATTAAGCGTGTAAAAGCCTTTAAATAAGAAAATTTTAATTCATCAATCTTCTTTTTAAAGGACGTAAATATCGTCTTGAAATGTAAAAAAGTTAGGATAGATAATACTTCAACATACCAAAACAAATTTAGAACACTCGCTCCTGTTGTATTAACATACGATACAATATAGGAAATAGGTAAGACAACCGACAAAATCATGACATTTCGTTTTTGATAAGTTAGCACTTTTCGCAACTCTATTTGATAAAAGAGTAATAAAATTAAAGGAACAAATGTAAGGAAAAAGGTTGTGAAAAGCGATAAGAATAGAAACAATGGAAAATGGATAAAGTAAGAAAAAGTGGTAATGATGGTTAAAGCTAGTGAAACATTCATCAATTCTTCCCCAATCTTCTCACCTAGTAAAATTATCGAAAGAGAACTATAAACCAATAAAAATGAATTAATTGGATTCAGTATGTCAAAAAATGCAACAAAGTGTTACTTGTTCCTTGTTGAAAGATGGCTTGCCAACTGATCAAAGCTAGCAAAAAGATAGTCCATAATTTTAATTCACTATGTCGAAAGGTAGTAAAGTTGCAAACATAGCTGGACACAATCAACAAAATCACAAGTATTACGGAGAACTTTTGCGTGAGACCACTTGCATAATAAATAGGAACTCTATAGTATATGTAGAACATCAAGATCAAGTGATTCAGCAAAGTTAATTGCCACAACCATAATGAATGATTAGAAATGATTTTTACAATTTTTTTCATCATAATCATCTCCCTCTATTTTATAAGTATAGTATAGCATAAAACTAGAATACTATTTAACAGTATCCTAGTTTTATGCTAATTTTTATCGAGAATATGCCAACTTACTTTATAAGTTATAACTAAGTAAATTAGAAAGAGGAGAGCTGCCACTCCTAGATAGGTCACATCAATTGTGATAGTTGTATTGGCAAAGTTTTCAAAGTAACCTAATAAGGACTTGCTTAGAGAAACCGCTAATGGAACAGCAAGTAGCAAGGGAACAAAGAAGTAACTTATAATTTGATGAATAAGTATTTTCTTATTTTGTTTTTTCTTATTTCCCAATAGATATAAGATACGATAATCATTAATGCTGTCTAGTGCACTAGTTGAGATTTGTAGAGATAAAATGCTAAGTGAAATAATAATAAACACAACACTAATAAATATCAATACTAGTACAATGACTCCCATAAAACCTATATAAAGCTCAGATAATCTCACCTTACTTTGATAAGTGAAGTCATTTAGTTCTGCACCATCCACCGTAAAGTAATGCTTATCAACCCACTCTTTCAAAAATGTTTCAATTTTTCTTTTATCAATATTTTCTTTATATTTAACCACATAAGTTGTAAAGTCTTCGTTCAATTCTTTAATAACTTTATCTGGTACAATAAGAGTCCCCGAATCATTTAATCCTACTGAAGAAAGAAAATAAACAGTATCTAATGGTTGGGACGATGCCAATTTTAAAGAATAACCGCCAATCGATAAATCTTTCGTTTGTAGTAAAAATTCTTGGATTTGTTTACTGGTTCCTTTGTAATTGGCATTTACTAGATAGCCATCATCAGCTAAGTCAATATCTTTTTTGCCTTGTAGTTTTCTTAGATGATTATAAGCTGAAATCCCTAAAATATGGACTTTTGAATCAGGTAACCCTTTATCGTGCTCCCATAACTGACTAGTATCTATTATATCTTTATAAGTCAAATCACTCGTAAAAGTTGAATAAACATATTCTTCTTTTACGACATCAAAATCAAAGCCGCCTGCTTGTAATCTATCTTTTACACTCTCGTTTCCATAATGAAACTCATTACCTCTATATAAATTGACTTGTAAATCATAAGGGGCATAACGATTCAACTCATGGTTCATGGTTGTGTATGAACTGCCACCAAACACTAGTAAACTAAAAGCCAAAGTCAAGGTCATAGATAGTACTGCTAGCGTTACAGAATTGCTGTCCGCTTGTTTGGAAAATTGGCGGATTTTAAATGAGTTTAATTTATTATAATAGAATGAAGATACTTTCTTAATAACTCCAAGTAAGAAATTACTTAAGGTGTTGTAAAATAAAATGACAAAGATCACTAAAATAGATACTAATAAAACTCCCCAGTTTTTCAAAATGGATAAGTGATGATAATCAGAAAAATAAATACTACCAGAGATGATAACAATACTTGAAATAATGAAAATTAACAATTGTAAAATAGAATTTTCTTTAATAATTCGTGATTTTTCAATTCCGTTTTCTTGAATTAAGCTAATGATTGTTTTCTTTCTAAATTTCAAAATGTCCATTAAACCGACTATTAAACTAGTTACCACATAGGAATAGCCCAACAGAGAGAGTGACTTAGGATCTAAAAAGAATAGATTTCCAAAATAATTTGCCATAAAAAACTCAGAAGCAATGTGAGCAAGTAGAATAAGTAAGATTAGCCCAAAAGTAAATCCTAGAACTAAAGCAAAGATATTTACTAACATCGTTTCAAAGAATAGCGTTCCGATAATTTGGTATTTTTTCATTCCAAGTGTTGAATATAACCCGAGCTCTTTTTGTCGTCTCCCTAAAACAAAATTTGTAGAGTAAACAATAAGAAAGGCGACAGTACCGAGTATCAAATATGAAATAAGTCCCATGTACTGGCTCATGATTGTCGTCAACATTTCTTTTGCACCCGATAAGCTCTGCATGACAGGATGACTTGGAAGAGCATTAAAGGCGTACAAAAGACTATAAATCAAAGCAAGACTTAAAAAATAAATCGTATAGGTTTGTAAGTTTCTAAATACATTGCGTAAAATTAACTTTGGGTACATAGCTCCCCTCCTATCTTGTTCGTCTGTATATTTCTTCTAGGTATAAGTCGTTTGATAGTCCATTCCGCTCAATATCATCGATAATCTGTCCATCACTGAGAAGAACCATTCGAGACGAATATTTAGCAGCAGCAGGATCGTGAGTAACAAGTAGAATAGTTATTTCAAACATTCGATTAATTTCTTGTAAGAGGGACATGAGATTTTCTGAGTTAGCAGAGTCAAGAGCTCCTGTCGGTTCATCTGCAATCAAGAGTTTGGAATCATCTATTAACGCTCTAGCTGTTGCGACACGTTGACGTTGCCCACCTGATAATTGATTTGGAAATTTATTTTTTAAATTTTGAATAGCTAATTTACCCAAAACATCATTAATTTTCTTTTGATATTTTCTAATGGATTTTCCTTGAATTTGAAGTGGTAAAATTACGTTTTCATAAACTGTTAAGGTCTCTACCAGATTATAAGATTGAAAAATATAAGAGATATTCTTAGCGCGATAATCGGCTAATTGGCTTTCTTTTGCTTGAATCATATCAAAATCTTCAAAAACAATACTGCCCGAATCAGGTTTATCAATAGTGGATATACAATTCAATAAAGTTGTCTTTCCACTACCACTAGCCCCCATAATGGCTAAAAATTCACCCTTATTTACTGAAAGGTAAATATCAGATAAGGCATGGACTAAACTTTCGCCTTCTCCAAATGTCTTATTTAATCCTGTTACTACTAGTTGTGGCATTATCGTTTCCTCCATTTCTTTTATATAATTATTATAGTTTGTAGAAAAATCTATTTCATGAGTATTTCGTGCAGAATTGAGTCGTAATTTAGGCTTCTTGTCTTTTTCTAGGGCACAATCATGACCACCCGTCTAACGGGTGGTTTGAACCAGGGCTATAAGCCCAAATTACCAGCCAGCGCCTAAAGACGCTGGCTTTCACGTTGTTCAAGCCTTATTGCTCTTGACTCGTCACTTGCCTCTTAAAGAGGCTTTAGTATTACTTACCACTATCCCTAAAGGGATCCTCATATTCTTTTACACTCAATTTATCTAGTGCTATATTATGCTTTTCCTGCTCTTGAATATACTTCTTAATTGTGGCTTCATTGAGTCCAACCGTACTCACATAATAACCTTCCGCCCAAAAATGCCGATTCCCAAACTTATACTTTAGGTTGGCGTGTTTGTCAAACATCATGAGTGCACTTTTACCTTTTAAATACCCCATGAAACTTGAAACACTTATCCTTGGTGGAATACTGACTAACATATGTACATGGTCTGGCATTAAGTGACCCTCGATAATTTCAAATCCTTTATAACTACACAAGCGATGAAATATTTCTCCTAAACTACTTCGATATTGATTATAGATTACTTTTCGTCTATACTTAGGGGTGAACACAATGTGATACTTACAGTGCCACTTTGTGTGCGATAAATTATGTGCCTTTTGTGCCATATTTTTCTCCTTTCGCTTTACAATTGGCTTGAACACCTTTAGTGTATCGCGTTTGGAGTTTTTTGGGTATAACCTTCGACGCGCACCCGCACAGCGAGTGGTTTGTTTGTCTCGCACCTAGAGGAGCGAGACGGACTGAAAGTCACATAATAAAAACCAATACTCCTCAAGAGCATTGGTTAGAAATCATAGTGATAAAACCAATCTATCCACTATTGTTTATCATTACGTCTTTTCATAAAGTAGACAATACCAATGATGAATACTCCTAATACAAGTACAGGAGCATAAAATTCAAGCGTTCCAATAATTCCTTCCATTCTATCCTCCTTTAAGGTACAATTCACCTCTTTTAACCACAACTTACATGTGGTGCACTACATTCAAAGGAATATGTAACTATCCATCCGCAATGACCATGAAGGGTCAAAGTAATAGCAGTATACAAACCTGCAGCAGATTTCCCACCAAGTTCTTGGTGATTAATTTCGTAATCCAAAGTATCAATACCGTGATCTTCTTTTTTCATTACATTACCTCTTTTAATATATCATTTTTATTGTATATTGTCAATAATAAATAAAGGAACATCTATGTTTAGTTTCTAACAGTGAACATTATTACTAGTACACTCATAAGAACATGTGAAGCATAGACCACATCTTCCAGCTAGTGTCAATTTAAAAGCAGTATACCATCCACCCGACCCCGATTTACCAGCGATCTCTTGGTTACTAACTTCAAATTCAAGTGTATCAATTTCATTTTTGAATTCATCACATTTCATAGTTTCACCTCATAATTCTCCCTTATTACTATCAACAATAATCAGCTTTCAAACATTCAATTAAATCCTATTTCCCACCAGGAAAATCTTTGGTTCACATAAACAAATTACGTACATTATTATAGTGGATTGAAACTAGAATAATACACTCCAGCTACTAAAATATTTTTAGCAATTAATTTAACTTGCCCAATCGATTTGTTCACATCTTATTTTAAAATACTGTAAATTATTTTTGTTATATAGAGCTAGTATTTCTTCGTATTGAAAATAGAAATTTAATTAGTGCCAGTGTATAAACTTGCCCAATATAATGTACGAATTTTCTATTGAGATAAATATGATTTACATTTTTAACATATCATCCTCAAGATGATTTAACAACACATTTTAATTTCAATTTATAAGTAACTAAAGATTAGTACAGATATTATTGAGCAAGCATAACACTAAATTTTATCCACATTTGACATTATTACTTGTGCATTCAAACGAACCAGTAAACCAGTTCCCACAACGTCCTGCTAATGTCAACTGAATCGCTGTAAACCAACCAGAACCTGATTTCCCAGCAAGTTCTTGATTGGCAACTTCAAAGTCTAGAGAATCAATCACTGGACGTTCAGCATCCTTTGCCATAGGCTTATTCCTCCTTTTTTCTTTAGATGATCATCTTTACAATAATTAGTATACAACTTAATCTTAACTACGTAATGAGTAAATCGTGCAAAAGTTGTAAGTTTCTCAAATTAACTATATTTTTTAAAATTTTTTAAAACTAAAAACTCTAAGCAGGCAGATAAATCATCGTTAGGTGCTAAAGGTTTAGCTTATTGTAATTCAGTTATTTTCTTTAGAGAGACTGGAAAGACTTGTCAGTTGATGAACGCTTACAGAAACGTCAAGAAGATCTCCAACCCTTAATGGAATACTTCTTTGCTTGGTGTCTACGGCAGTCAATTTTACCTGGTTCAAGACTAGGACGGGCAATTGAATACAGTCTCAAGTATGAAGAAACCTTTAAGATAATCTGGAAAGACAGGCATCTCGTCCTTTCCAATAATCTAGCTGAACACGCCATTAAATTATTGGTTATGGTACGTAAAAATTGGTTGTTTTCTCAAAGTTTTGAAGGAGCTAAAACAACAGCTTTTATTATGAGCTTGTTGGAAACAGCTAAACGCCATCAATTAAATAGTGAGAAATATATATATCCTATCTTCTAGAATGTCTTCTAAATGAGTAGAATCTCGTAAACAAAGAGCTTTTAGAGGATTATTTACCATGGACAAAAGTTGTACCAGAAAAGTGCAAATAAGAAATCTCCAGATTAGGAACTATCAGTGAGTTCTCTAGTCTGGAGATTTTTTAATATATTTCGTTATTGGACGATTACACTATAATAACATAAATTCAACTATTATAAAATTAATAGTAAAATCCAGCTAAAGTTATCTAAATATGAATTATAGCTGATTTCTCTATTTTTCTACTCAATAATAACTTTATATCAATAAAAGCTATGAATTATCTAATTGATATAATTTTCGATAAAGCCCTCTTTCTCCTTGTAGTAATTCTTGATGGTTTCCCTGCTCTATAATTTTTCCTTTTTCCATCACAAAAATTTTATCTGAATCAATAATTGTAGATAGCCGATGTGCAATTACCACAATCGTAATGTTCTGTTCTTTAAATTTTTGCATAATTTCTTTCTCATTAACATTGTCTAAATAACTTGTTGCCTCATCCAATAATATTATTTTAGGTTTTTTTATAAGTGCTCGAGCTAAGATTATTCTCTGCCTTTGACCTCCAGATAAATTCATCCCCATCTCTGATACTAACGTATTGTACCCCATAGGCATCTCCATAATATCATCATGAATATTCACCAACTTACACACTTCTTCCATTTTTTCTTGTGATACAGACGAACTTCCAGCGATATTTTCAAATATCGTCTTATTAAAGAGTGTCATATCTTGTGGAACAATACCAATTTGTTGTCTTAAATACTGTTTATCTAGACTATAATATTCAAAGTTATCAAAGAAAATTTTTCCAGTAGTTGCAGGAAATAAGCCTATCAACAATTTTGAAAGTGTGCTTTTCCCAGAACCTGATGTACCTACGATTGCTATTTTTTCTCCTTTATGAATTTCAATATTAATATTCGATAAAACTCTTTTACTGTCTTTAGTATATGAAAATGATACATTTTTTAGTGAAATAGATCCATTCAAATCATGTTTAATATTGCCATTTGCTTCGTGTTCCTCCTCTAAAATTTCTACAATACGAGATAAAAACGTCTTACTATTATAAAATGCTACAATAGTATCAAAGATACTATTCACTTTACTAAACAATACAGTTGATAAAGAGTATATCACAAACATCCCCCCTAATGGATTTTCTAATTGAGGGTGTGGCAATAATGTAACTATTAATAAAATAAACGGTGATATAAAAGTGATTATTGTAAATAATGAATTTACCAATCCTGAAAACATCTCACTGTATTTATATCTATGTAAACATTTATCGAAATATTCCTTCCACTGCTTATATGTTTGTTCTTCAAAACCTTCCATTTTTATTCCCATCATAGAATAAATCATCTCAATTTGTTTATTCTGAAGATTGTTTTGGGAAATTACAAATGATTTATTCTTTTGTTCGATGTTCTGTCTAGTAACTAGCAACAATAATAAATTTATTAACAGTAGTAATAATGCTAAGACTGCAATAGAAAAATTTATGTATGAGAAATAAATTAGGATAAAAACTCCCAATCCAACATCCAACACACCTAGAACTACTTGATTAGTGAATAACTGTCTAATTCTTGTCAAACCATTTATAGAATAAATTAAATCGCCACTGCTTCTCGTAGAAAAGAATTTATATGGTAGCCCAAATAAACTTCTGATCACATTAATATTCAACCTTTTATCTATATCATTTGTCAAATTAATAGAAAGATAGCGTTGTCCAAACATAATTGCAAAATATAGAAATGTAAATATAACGAAATTAATGACAATATTCGATTGGTTTATACTAACTCCTGTAGAAACTTGGTTGAAAACTTGTTGCAACCAAATTGGTAAAACAAAACTAACTGTATAACTTGCTAATGTCACTAACAATAGTGGTATAAAATAATTCCAAGACTGCCATAATTGTCTATAAACTATACTATAATTCTCCCTAGATTTTTGTTTTGTTACTTTATCACTACTCATAACACTAATAAGATATTCCGAGAATCCTTCGGAGAATTCACTGAAACTATACTTTAATTTCCCAAGTTCTGGGTCAGCTACCCATACAAACTTAGATGTTACTCTCTCTATTACAATAAAATGTTTACTTTCCCATAATGCAATAGCTGGAGTTTTTATCTTTTTGAAAGTATCCATTCTATCTTTTGGGAAACGAAATGATTTAATAACAAATCCCATCCCCTCTAAAAGTTCAATTAAATTCTGAAAACTTGTACCATCTCTACCTGTTTCTTTAATACTTCTTAAATCTTTTACAGAGATTTCATGATTATAATAGCTTGATACCATCGCAACACAACATAAACCACACTCCGTTTTTTGATGTTGTTCAATAAAAGGAACTTTATTTTTCATACTCATCTCCTATTAATATAAAATAATAAGAATTCTAAAATATCAATTTTTAATTCAATTATTTAAAATTTTATTGGCATGACAGAGTCGAAGAAATAACTATGAGTTAGTTCTTCGACTTTCGAATCCTAAAACTTATAAAACTGTTAGTCACTCAGTTACATACGCCGTATAACTTCTGTATTGACGATAAGATATTTTTGGAGAATTATACAACAGTCAGAAGATCATATCAAACTATTCGAAAATACTCACTCATCGTGAGAGGTTTTACGTCCCTCTACCTCAATTTTAGTTTAGAAGTAGTACATTGTTCAGCATTGCTCTTCCAGTCTCATAATTAGCCATCAATATTCCCAGTTCTCCTGTAAGAATTCCCCAATCATCACAATCATAAGTTAATTTATCCAGCAGATATAATTCACTCTCGGACAATATTTTTTTATTTATTTCAGAATTATCTCCTATAATAGAAGACATAATTGTCAAATTGCCTACATTACCATGACAGATAGAATTTTCTATATTTAATCTTTGATTCAATATTTCAGTTACATAATATCGGACTTCTTCTTCTAAATATTGATCTGGAAATTCATTTACCATGAGATAGTGTTTAGCCTGTACGATTCCTACAATTCCATTACACCAAGAATAGTACTTAGCATTTTTTCTTAAAGGTACAATCTTATCCGTTTTTAACTGCGAACGCTCTTTATTCAAATAATCTTGTATGCAAAATATTATGTTATTCTTCTCTATCGATTCTTCATTACACAATTTAGAATATTTGAACAATTGTGTAATAACTCCATAGTTTCCATGTGCATATCCTGGGTCATTTTCCATCCAATATCCTTGTTTCTTATATACTTCAATTAATTTCTCTACAATTTCTTCAGACATCACATGTGCTAATTGTACAACTTTAGAACTATGCACCATAACTTCTTCGATTTTTACAAGTACAGCCAGAATTCCTGCAAGCCCCCCTATAATATCTAGATTGTCAAATTTTCTAACATCATTATACGTGGATAGCAAGATGTTATATATAAACTCTTCTGAATTGTCAACTGTCTTTATTCCTTTCTGTCTTAGCACACATGTAACATACAAATAGCCGTAAATACCAGTAAAAGCTCCTAATTTAGAAAGAGGGAAATTCCCTTGACAACTTTCAATGTAATTATTTGTATAGTCTATAACACCTCGTAAAATTGATTCTAGTCTGTCATCCTGTATACTACTAATTCCTAAAATCATACCTGATGTACCACCATATAAATTATAATCCATTGGTGAAATTTCATAATTTTTATTCATGGCCAACATATTTAACCAACTAATTTCATCATTGAATTCTAGTTTCGCAGATAAAATACGTTCAATAATATTTGAACTTAATTTTTTTAATAGCTTTCTTCCTTTAAGTTTCTTATTTTTTATAAATAATTCGCTTCCCATAAAAGCCATATTTATAATTCTTTGTTGACGAAGCAAATTTTCTTCTGATAGACTACATATTCTCTTTGATATATTTTTAATGATGCTATCTCCCTCCAAAGAATATATTCGAGAATGAAGTCCATTATAAATCTCATTACTAGATGAACTAGTGTAAAAAATTGGTACATCTCCTTTTCTAAGTTGATTAATTTCATCTTTAATCATACTTTTATCAAACTCATTGTCAACATTACCATATTCTAACATTCTAAGCATATACATTTCGAAATCATATTTATTTCTTAATAAATCTGGATGATGGCTTGTTTCTAAAAACTGAATATATATATTTGTATTTCTATAAATATATCTTGTCTCACAATTTTCAAAGTATTTCATAATCATTTTTTGAACTTTGTTCCTATTTTTTAGAATGATCCTGTAAATTAATTCAAATCCATACAAAACATTTTCTCTATATTCTTTACACGATACAGTCTTCCCCATATATCTTACAGTACTTGGGAAATCTTCTATCTCCTTAAATACCTTCTCAATTCTAATTTCATCTGTACCAATATTAGTTAATTGATGTGTTTGGTAAGGAGATTCTCTTTTTTCTCCTGAATTTAATGCTCCAATTTCCATTCCTTTATCATTATTTACAGAATAGAGAGTCATAGGTAAGATACCCACGCTATAAACAGAGTCAGTTACTACATCATACATTCTCTGGATACTAGAATCTATACTTTCCTTCTCACTAAAATGTAAAATAGTTTCATTATCAATTAAGTACGGATATGATTCACACGATAAAATATTCTCGCCATGATAGTCTTTTGCACCAAATATATGCAAAAAAGCCAAAAGCATTCCTATGTTTTCGTAGTACATTTCTACATCATGACGTGAGTTACATTCTTTTACTTCTACAAATTCGACAAAACTATAACTACTTTTACTAAGTGTTCGAGGAAGAAATAAAACATTTGGTAGACTGAATTGTGATGCAAATTCTTTAGAAAATAAATCTAAGTTGACGTCTACAGACATATTTCTTGGTTTATAAACTATTTTCCTCTTATTATTCAGTTCTAAAATACAAACACTCTTACCGTTAGAATGAGTATCTCCTGCATTAAATTTTATATTGGATAATTTTAAATTTTCAAATCCAAAATATTTTTCTATATCTGATAAATTCATTTCAAAATTTGTAATTATTTCTTTCACATAATCAGATATATTTAAAAGTTTCCTATCTAATAATTCATACAATACTGGATATTTCTGATAAAACTCCAATATATAATCTCTGCTTTTTAATAAAGTGTCTATAAAAAAATTGTAACGTTTTTCAGAATCATCTCCTATTAAACGTGATGAACGTCTTAAATCATTAATTTCTAATACAACAGTACGATAACTAATATTCATACACATTTCAAAAAACATTGACTCTATTTCAATCAAAAACTTTTCTTTATTCTCAACAGAAACTATGCTATTTAAGTACATAGATAGTCTATTTATATACTTGTAACAAAGTGGCTTATATAAAGATAACCAATGAATTCTAATTTTTAAATTTTCACTAGTTTCGTATGATTTCCAAGAATTATCACTCAGTTGTTGAGCAATGTATTCTCTCCCTAGTTGTTCATATTGTTTATGTTTCCTCTCCCACTCTTGGAGATTATTTTCTGTATTAGAAGTCAAAAACCGATCCAACTGTTCCTCATCACTAATATTATCACTAAATAATTTCAGCCATTTTTTAGATATATTAGACATAATAAATTCCTCCTTGCTTCCATAATGTTAACATATTTTAAAATATTTTAAATGAGTAATATATGCACTTTTTAAATATCTCTCCTCTTTTGATATACAAACTTTTCTTTATTTAATTGATTTATAAACTTATTCATCTTAAATACAATTTTTTCATATCTATCGCTTTCTAATTATATCTGGATACCTAATTTATTCAACTCCTTTTCAACAACATAAATGACAATTTTCTCAGGTATATTCAATTTTGAAAGCTTCAACTTCGATTCTTGCTTGTTTTCAACTGAAAGCAGTAAATATTCTGCTACTTGATTTAATATTGATATTCTTTCTCACAAAACATTGATTCTCAACTCAGACTCTGTCAGTTCATGAACAAACTCATCATTTCTCTCATCATCAAAGGGAATGTCTTGATAACGATAGAGACAAGATAGGAGACTTTGTTCCACATTTCTTGACAATCTCCATTTTTAAAGTTAATTCATAATCTTCAACTGGATTCAACATTTCTTCTTTCCCCACAATATCGACATAGGATACGTTGAACTTCTATCAAATAGCATCTATCAGCTCAGTTGAAAGTGGACTTGTACCGTTCTAGTAACTACTAAGCCTATTACGTGAAATACTCCCAATTCATGCAAATTCTGGTTGTGTCATGTCATGTGTCTTTCGTAAAGATTTGATATGGTCTCCTATCAGGGCAATTTATTTTTACTTGAAAATACTATCATATCATTTAGAATTTTAAAAAAAACTGATTCAAATTCAATAGAGGGTATAGTTATAAAATTGAAATTTTTCGTGCTAATCCTATGAAATCTCGATTTTCTAATAAATTTGTACTTATTTTCTTCATACTATATAAATATCTCGTTGTTGTAAGTTTGTAATTGACTCAAAAGTATTAGATATAATTTCAAAACAGTATTTTAAGCTATAGTTGATCAATATCAGAGTTTGCTATTTAATGTTAAGTAAAAATTCATTATACAATTCAAGCTACTGAAGATGAATTTATGGTATACTAGTGATAATAAATTGTTATCGGTAGGAGAATGACATATGGATAATAAAACATGTTTTGTTGTTATGGGATTTGGTACAAAAAAGATTCCAAATACTAATATTGAAGTAGATTTAAATTTCGTCTATAACGAGCTTATTAAACCAACAATCATTTCAAAGAAGCTAACATCTGTTTATGGTCAAGAGCAATTCAGGGCTGATGAGGTATATACAACACAAAGTATAACAAAAACATTCATTGAGGGAATATTTAAGGCCGATATTGTGATAGCAGATATTACAACTTTGAATCAAAATGCAATCTATGAATTAGGATTACGTCATGCTATGAAACCCAAATCAACTATTATATTGTGTGATAATCATACTGCTCAAATAAAGTTTTTTGATATCCAAGATTTACCTCAAATTAGATATGATTCTGATAAATTAAATGAGTATTCGGAATTTAAAAGAATACAGAAGTTACTATCAAGTTATATTGATAACGCAAAAAATTCTGATGATGACTTTATCGATAGTCCTGTTTTTCATTCAAATTTGTACCATGTTATTAGCAATTCTTTAACATCTTCTCAAAGTAATACTACCACATCTAATTCACAACAATCATGGAGTGAATTAACTAAAATAGCTAATGCTTTAAAAGATTCTCAACAATATGTAGAGGCTGAAATAATATATAAACAAATCTTAGATAGCGGGTTTGTTGACGATGAAATAGTTGCGGGTTATCTTCTATCTTCATATAAAAAAGATGAAACAAATCTCAATAACCTAAAAGATTCTCAACAAAAATTAATTCCATATCTTGATATAAAAACAACAACTTTTCATAAAATTTTAGGCATATATGGAGCAATTTATTTGCGTATCTTCTATATTACGAAAAATAAAAATGACTTACTATCTGCAATTCACTTTTATCGTCTAGGTATGAATTATGAAGATAATAATATTTATTGTGCCAGAAATTATTGTGCCAATTTATTAAAAATTGCAGATGTAGAGACAGACATAGAGGTTATCAAAGAGCATTACTATACTGCTAAATATACCGCAAAATATATCTTAGGGTCACTGTCTACGTTAGTTCGTAAATCTAGCGAATATGACGATATTTGGTTGAAATCTAATCAAGAAGAATTGTTATTTATTTCAGGTTTAATTTCCGACTTAAAAATTGATATTACTGGACTGACTGATAGACAGTCTAAAACAATTCGAGAAGGTAGAGAGATATTAAAAAAAGATTTATCAAAAATACGCTTACTGATAAATGACTAGATTTTAATAAGTATGTTCCCCATCTTTTACAAATTTATATTTTTGTTCAACCATAGTTTTCCACTCTTGGAGGCTCTTTTGAAATTCATCTGAATGTAAATAGTGAAGGATTTCGTCTTTTGTGTTCAATTCGAATTCTGGAGCTGTAATTGAATATTCGCCTTGCTTTAAAATCCCTTCCTTTGTTATATTTTCTTGTGGAATTGTTAACATGGGAAGTCCAAAGGTGAGAGCTAAAATCCCTTCAATGTGACAATAAACACTAGTTATCCACTTGTTTTTTAAGTGGATTTCTTTTGATGCAAAAAAGTCAGGATTTATTTCTGCATCCTTTTTTCTAACTCCTTCATTAATAAATGTTTGACCAAATGCTAAAACAATAATACCATAGCTTCTTTGTATCATTTCCCGTAAAGAAGTCATCACTTCATATGGAGAGTATTCAGCAGCTTGTAATGTAACGCATTCAAAACCACTTTGCTTTAACAATTTTGTAAATTCCTTGATAAAAAAGCTTTGATGTTGAGTAAAAGGGTTTGGTCTACTCAGAAATATCTGTATTTTGTTTTCACTCATAGAAAATTCTCCTACCGATAACAATTTATTATCGCTATACAAAGCACCTAAATAGGTTTATAATAGCATGATTATCGATAAAGGAGATTTTTATGGATTATAAACTTATTTCTACTTACTTAGATTATTGCAAAACTCATAAGCGTTTGAGTTCGCACACGATTCGCGCTTATAAGAATGATCTTATGCAATTTTATAACTCAGACTATGATAATGTCGAATCCTATATAGAACAGTTGACACGATCTAATATAAAAACGAATACATTAAGAAGAAAAATTGCTTGTATGAAGGTGTTTTATAACTATCTAAAATACCAGAACATAATTGAAGAGAATCCCTTCAATCAATTGCGCTTTCAATTTAGAACTGAAAAAGTATTGCCTAAAACGATTCCGTATGACATTCTGAAAAGCATTTTTATATATTTAGAACGGAAAGTAATTGTATCTAAAACTGACTATCAAAAACAACACGCTGAAAGAAATCTACTAATTATTTCACTTTTACTTTCAACAGGCATTAGAATTTCTGAACTTTGCCACATTCATCTCAAAGACATTAATCTGTCCAATAAGACACTCCATATTATAGGAAAGGGTAAGAAAGAACGTATCCTATTTTTAGGAGATCAAAAAACATTCAATTTATTAGAAACATATATAAATAAAACAAGAAATGAATCCAATGATTTCTTGTTCCCAGGGAAACATTCACTTAAACCATTGTCAGAGCAAAGTGTACGTTTAGTTTTAAAGAGAGTCGTTGAACAAAACAGCTTATCTAGAACTATTACACCGCATATGTTTAGACATAGCTTTGCGACAATGCTTCTAGATAGTGATGTAGATATTCGATATATTCAACAAATTCTTGGACATAGTTCTATATCAATCACACAAATCTATACTCACGTATCTCATTCAAAACAAAAAGAAATACTTAGTTCTTTTAATCCCGTATCAGTAATTCATTCTGAAATCGAGTAAGAGACATTTCCAAAGTCTACAGTTCACTTCATCTTAAATTAATTTTTGTAGTTCGATTTTAGTTAATAGATTTTATGCTCAACAAAAGCAAAAAACATATAACACTTCACTTTGAATCAGCATTTATACTAGATTCCGTATTAAGAACTCCATAATTGTTTTTCTAAAAATATAACTTTCAAATATCCTTAAATATAGATGAGGAAAAACTCAATCTCAGAAGAAAATGGAGTAAATCTTCCCACAAGAAAACGCATAATTTCAAGTTTTCAACACCTGAGACTATGCGTTTTTTGGTTCTAAAAAATTTTCTCCCACCTTAAACAACTAACAAAAGTTATAAGTAGACTATATTTTAAAACTCATGATCTAACAACCATTTCGATTAGTTAAATCTTTCAATCTTTCTTCTCCAGATTTAAGCATCTCTTTCTCGACCTGACTCCACTCCCCAAACAGTAAATCCTGAAGAACTGTTGCTGCTGAAGTTGTATTTTCTCTCGAATCATATACACAACTTCTATCTCGTTGGTAAATTTGAATTCTTTCAAAGATAGCTAGTTCTTCCAATTGTCGTGTATTATCAACTAGATGATTTACAATGAAATCATGATGTTCTTTTGGAGTTGCGCGTGCTTGATTTGGATTGATAGCGTATAGTTCTTCGTATCGGATAAGGGTGCTCAGATAGGACAGCTTAGGCTTTGTTGCAATTAAGGCTAATTGTACCTCATACCCCTTATTTTTCAAGAGTTTTGCTGTTTTATTTGGAACATCAACTGTTCGTAAAGTTCCTTCTATCAAAAGATTGTATCCCAAACTACTCAATTTTGTTACTAAAGACTCTACCATTTTCCCTGCGAAATCTTTGGTGTATTCAACGCTATCTTTGCCATATTCTTGCTGCAGTTCTAAATAGTGTGGATGCTGAGAACGAAAACTA
>NZ_KV794534.1:22509-22739 GCF_001808785.1 Streptococcus sp. HMSC077D04
GGTTGCTTACTGGACTTTTTTCCTCTTGTCAGTGAGCGAATGTTCCGCTCTAAAGCATGTTTGAATTCACTATCGGTATAATCTTGGATTTCCATTAGGCTACCATCCGTTTTTCAGATATCTCTAACATACGTTCAATTCCATCCAAATAACCGCTATATCTCTCTATTTCATCAAAAGTTTCTACTAAATAGATACTCGTATGAATCAAGTCAGATAGATCATCACTC
>NZ_KV794535.1:0-557 GCF_001808785.1 Streptococcus sp. HMSC077D04
TTTCTAGCAGCTTCAAAAGCCCAATCAGGAAACCCCTGCAAGCGAAAACACTCTTTAGGAGTGATTCGTCGTATCCTCAGACGGTAAAATTGTCCATTTATTAAAATACCAGCAACATGGTAAACTTGCTTATCTTCTCCTTCATAGCTAGCCACTACTACTCCCATTTGACCACTAGTTGTTAACGTATTAGCTATACCTTTGCCAACTCTACCACGACGATACTGAGAACCTGGTCTTTCCAAATTGATTGAATCTCCTATTTCTGCTTGAGCATATCCTTTTTTCGTTGCCTCTCGGACTTTTAGAAATTGGATTGGTTCTGGAATCAGTATTTTGGGGATTTTATCTCCACCTTGCATCGTAGTCAGTGTTGGAGATAGCCCCTCACTTCCATAGACGCGACCAGTTTCCTTAAAGCTAGTTGGTAAATCTCCAACAACGACAATACCATGGCGATCCTGAGTATTTAAAGTAAACATTGGCTCTTGATTATCCTTGAAACGTCTACCATTTTGTCTCTTTTCTAATCTGTCTGGTGTCATACAAGGAATCGC
>NZ_KV794536.1:0-39023 GCF_001808785.1 Streptococcus sp. HMSC077D04
GAAGCTGAAGCCACTGCGCTAGTCGATGCTGAAGCTGAGGCTACCGCACTTGTTGAAGCCGATGCTGAGGCACTTTGACTTGCACTTGTCGACGCAGACACTGATGCACGGTAATCAGAGTCAGATATATCTGGCGTTACCGTATTCACCGTTCCATCTTTATAAGTGATGGTCACCGTTCCATTTTCTGCAATAGAATAACTACTGATACGATTTGCAGTCTCTGGATTTGCTGTTTTCACAGCTGCCAAGATTTCATCTTTCTCACGCTGATCCAGAGCGTTTGGATGTTTAACTTGGAAGACTCTTGACGGCTTCACACCAGGGAATCTTACATTCAATTTACCTTGAGCAACTACTACTGTCGGAGTGCGTGCTTCGTTATCAGACAAGTCTACAACTTTGGTTCCGAGATTCCATTTATTTTTATCATCATATTTCTGATTAGCATTATAAGAAGCTGTATACTCTAAAGTAGCAGGAGCATTCGTTGGTGTATTCTTAAATCCTGGCGCATCATCATTCGAAGAATATCCTTTTTGGAATATTCTATCTTTATCTGAAATACCATCATAAAGTTTCAAATCTCTAAGTTTGCCACTATTATCTGAACCCTTCAAGACAACTTTAACTTCATCTCCGGCAAAAATCTCGTATCCACTCGTGCCAGGACGGACATTATTTTTCGGAGAAAGCTTTTCCCATTTTTTAGTCTTATCATTCTTGACATAGATTTCAAATTCAGGATTTGGAGCTACATTTTCTTTAGTAATGGTCTTAGTAGTTGTGGCAGAAGTAAGGGTCTCTGTTCCTCCAGCAGGAGTCCTTACAACTTTCTCTTGTTTAACCGTTACATTTCCTGTAGGTAAGAGTCCATTATTGCCGTCGTATGCTTTTTTCAGATCAGCAGGTTCAAAGGTAACGCTTGATTCGTTGTCCTTCGCTTTTTTCTCGAACGTATAGCCTGCTAAAGTCAAGGTTACAAGAGCTCCAGGTGTCACATTCGTTACAACAATCGAACGATTTGGCAAACCACCTTTTTCATTCACTGAATCAGCTGCAATTTCAGGGGCTTGTGGCTTTACTTTCACAGTAACGGGGACATTCTGTTTAACTCTGACCCCTGTTGAATCTGCAGGTAGTTCTACTTCTACTTCCTTAGTAAAGGTTCCTACCTCAGTGAGTGACGGTGCACCATTGACCCATTTGTAATTAGTGTTTGCTGCATTAAACTCTGGGCTTCCAGATACTTTTGTAACCGCTTCTTTAGGATTTGCCACTGCTTGTTTATAAGCTGGATCATCTGTTTTATTCTGTGTGAAAGTATAAGAACGATTTGATTCAAACTTATAGACATCATGGACAACATTAACTGTATGACTTAATTTATTAGAGTCATTTTCCCCCATACGACCTACCGGATAGGTAAAGGTCACTTGGTAGGTATTTCTTCCTGTCTCATTTGTATTGATAGGCGAGCTAGAAACTACTTGACCATCTTTACTCCAAGCTTGGCTTGCACCACTTGGATATCCAGCCGTTCCCTCTTTATCAACATAATTATGCCAAACTGTTCCCTTATGAGGAGCTGTTCCTTGAATATCATTTACTGGACCTTTAGGCTTAATTGTCGCTAGAACTTCATAATCTACAGTAACATCTTCGCTTCCGCCATTAGGATATTCGATGTGGGCAACTGCTTGTTTAGACCCTGTCTCAGCAGTATTAATTTCTGACCCTGGTTTCCAAGTAATTCTTGTTCCATTTGGGAATGCTTTACCGTTAGCACGTTGGATAAAGTTACTCGCATCTCCCAAGTCGCTCGCCTGTTCTCCAATATAGGTATAGACTTTCGGTACTTTAGCAATTGGATCGTATTTTTCCAAGGCAGCATTGATAGTACTTGTGGTACCATCACGATAGGTAACAGTTATCGTACCATTTGTTGAGACTTCAATTTTTGCTCTAGTACCTGAGAAGGTTAAAACGGTACCATTTGCATCTGAAGTCACATTTGGCTGGACTCCTGTCTTAGCGAGATCTTGATTAGATAGTAAATCACGTTTATTGGCTGCATTATTAATGAAGTTATTATAAACTTCTCCAATTTCTTGCGGCGTTAAATGCTCCAAGTCCTTAACTTGAACAACATCTCCACTCTGAACATCATGACGCTCGTTGAATCCTTTGATGGTGTAGGTAACAGTTGCTTCAGATGATTTATTACCCCAATCAACTGCTCCAATAAGATAGGTATAGGTTTTTCCTACTGTAGCAGATGCATCACCGTTACCTACAGTTCCATGTATATGACTGCCAATATTTTCATATTCCCGAGGCTGATTGAGAAATGGATTTTTATTTCTTGGATCATTAGGATTATAGTTTGGATTCAGTCTATTTATCGCTTGTCCCATCAGAGGACCATCATAAGTAACGCCAGGAATAGGGTCTCCACCTCTTGATCCATATGAATGAATTCTAGTTCCATTTTTTAGTATAGAAACTTCGAGATCAATACTATCATCATTATAGACATCGAAATGAGTACCTTTTTTTATTTCAATATTTGGACCTGATTTACTTACAGAAGGTTTTGGCGTCGGTTTTGATGCAGTATACCCTGTTGGAACACTTGCCGATAGAACCCTAGAAGCATTCCCTTGAGTATTTTGCCCGATAGGTGCCGAGCTAACCTGAACCTGCATATTAGCAGTACCATTCGATACATTGTTATCGTATTTAACTTTGACTACAATCGTACCGTTTAAGTTTCTATTTTGTCCATGTCTGTAATTATAAACAATTTCGGAACCCTGAGTAAAGGTTTTGTCCATAGAGTAGCCGTTAAATGTTGCACTTTGGACATGGCCTCCTCGGCCGACATCTATTTTAACACCTACATTGCTCAAAGCACTATTAGCCTGAACATTTATCGTAAATGTTGCAATGCCAGTCGCCTTATCAAAGCTACCTACAGGCTCACTAACTGTCATGCGACTATCGCCCTGCTGAGGAGCCCAACTTGCTCTTAGAGAAGCATCGCGTAACATAGTTTGGCCATTACGGGCATCACGCGCTCCTGATTGCGCTCTTAAAACAGCATTGACAATAGAATTACGAGCCAAGGTAGCTTTTTTCACCACCTCTGTCCAGTCACTCGTTGGATCTGCTAAAGCTTTTTCAATAGCTGTCACTGCTGCATTTACCTTAGTAATTGCAGAATCAGTATTTGGTAAACCAGCAGCCTTCGCTAAGTATTCACCCATTTCAGCTGAAAGCTTGGTTAACTTCTTACGATTTTCTTCATTTTTCTTTACAGAGGCTTCTACAGATGACAAGGTTGCAGCTGTCGCTCCCACTAAACTTGTTGTATCTGAATTTGTTTTAACAGTGTTTGACTCAATAGTAGCAGGCTTCAAAATTGATGAATCAATCTTGTCAACCTTTGATTCACTTTGAGTCGATGCTTTCTTCTCATCTTGAATTTCAGATACAGTTTTTTCTGAAGAAGCTCCTACAGTTGTTGACACGCTACTTGTTTGGCTAGCAGATTGACTCAAACTAGTTGACATACTTGCAGAATCTGAAGCACTAGCGCTGGCTGAAGATGATGTGCTAGCTGAGGCACTAACTGACGTACTAGCGGAAGCACTTGCTGAGGTGCTGGCTGAAGTACTAGCCGAGGTGCTAGTAGAAGCTGATTCTGAAATCGAAGCGCTTTCGCTTATAGAAGTAGACAAGCTAGCAGAATTTTCCGAGTTACTTAGAGATGTCGTACCCAAAACTACTGTATCATTTGTAACCAAAAGATCTGGATTTTCCAGCGTTTTTTCCACGGCTACTGTTTCATTTGCAAACACTTTTGTTTGAGTAGCAACACTACCACCTAAAACAGCCCCTGTGGCAGCAAGCCCCTTGATAATATCCAAACCTGAAATAGAAGGATTTACTTTATCCTCTACTACTTCAGTCATGACTTGCGTCGTATCTACACCACCACGCAAGACCTTGAACAAACCAAAAAGAGAGGTTGAAGCGCGCAACCAATGTTTTCCTGATTTGATTAACTTATACCGCGTCACTCGATCGGTTTCTCTGTACTCACCTTTTTGACGTCTAAAAAACATGTTTTACCCTTTCCCTACATACCAAAAGTGGACAATCCAACCTATTTTAATCATACCTTTAAAGTATACTTTAAATGCAAACGCTTGTCAAGAAATTTGATATATTTTTATATAATATTACCATTCAAATATTTTGAAATATCGAACCATTTATAAGTTCTCTAACAACATCTAATACCTTTGTATAAAAAGCCTCAAATAACTTTTTAAAATATATATAGCTAAATTTATTTTAGTAGTAAAAAGTATATAACGTTCGGATTTTCAACATATTATATAAACAAAATATAAAAACTTGACTATTCATGTTTCATTGATAAATTCATAATGTAATGCAAAAAATACTATCGAAGTACATCTTGTGACAATAGATTTTCATAAAAAATTGCTTCGAATCAACTCGATTCTCCCTGTAACTCCTATCAAAAATGCCCACAATTAGATTATAATCATGGGCATTCTATTGATGTTTTTTCTAGTTAGCTAGGCCATCATCTCCCCGTTACGACAGAAAAGCCCACGAATCGATACCATTCGTGGATTTTTCCTAGTAAAGCATTTAGGTAAACCGATTGTTACACTACGACACGGAGTTTGGCAAATCGATTTCATTTGTCAAACGTAGTTAGTAAGGCAGTTAGCTAGTTCGCTTCCTTATCATTACGACGGAAAAATCCTCGAATCGATAATATTCGTGGATTTTTCCTAGTGAAGAGTTTAGGTAGACCGCCATAGCGGTTACCGTCAAATGACAGCAACTTTATGTTGCTAGTCATTTGTAACGATTTACATCTTCTCTTCCAACTCTACATCTGGATACTTATCCGCAAACCAACGGAGGGCAAAGTCATTTTCAAAGAGAAAGACTGGTTGGTCAAAACGGTCTTTGGCCAAGATATTGCGACTTGATGACATGCGTTCATCCAAGTCCTCAGGCTTGATCCAACGAACGGTCTTTTTACCCATCGGGCTCATAACCACTTCTGCATTGTACTCGCCTTCCATGCGGTGTTTAAAGACTTCAAACTGGAGTTGACCAACAGCACCCAGCATATACTCGCCTGTTTGGTAATTCTTATAAAGCTGAATGGCTCCTTCTTGCACCAATTGCTCAATTCCCTTGTGGAAGGATTTTTGCTTCATGACATTCTTAGCGGAAACTTTCATGAAAATTTCAGGTGTAAAAGTTGGCAGTGGTTCAAATTCAAACTTGTTTTTGCCAACAGTCAATGTATCCCCAACCTGATAAGTACCTGTATCATAAACCCCGATGATATCACCCGCCACGGCATTGGTCACATTCTCACGACTTTCCGCCATAAACTGGGTAACATTAGACAATTTAGCCCCCTTACCAGTACGAGGCAGATTGACACTCATCCCGCGCTCAAACTCACCCGAAACGATACGAACAAAAGCAATACGGTCACGGTGTCGAGGGTCCATGTTGGCTTGGATTTTAAAGACAAATCCTGAGAAATCCTTGTCATAAGGATCCACAATTTCACCATCTGTTTTCTTGTGACCATGTGGTTCTGGAGCAAACTTGAGGAAGGTCTCAAGGAAGGTCTGCACACCAAAGTTAGTAAGGGCTGAGCCGAAGAAGACAGGTGTCAATTCTCCAGCAAGGATTGCTTCCTCTGAAAACTCATTCCCAGCTTCATTTAAAAGTTCAATGTCATCCTTGACTTGCTCGTAGAAAGGATTGCTACCAAAAAGCTTGTCCCCATCTTCAAGACTGGCAAAACGTTCATCCCCTTTATAGAGCTCCAAGCGTTGGTTATAGAGGTCATAGAGCCCTTCAAAGGCTTTCCCCAT
The DNA here is from genome assembly GCF_001808785.1 of Streptococcus sp. HMSC077D04. GTDB lineage: Bacteria > Bacillota > Bacilli > Lactobacillales > Streptococcaceae > Streptococcus > Streptococcus mitis_BX. The sequence goes on from NZ_KV794536.1 coordinate 5,949, forward strand.
CCCGATTGGCCAGTTCATCGGGTAACTCGCAATACCTAAGACTTCTTCCAATTCTTGCAAGAGATCCAAAGGCTCACGACCGTCACGGTCCAGCTTGTTCATAAAGGTAAAGACGGGAATACCACGGTGTTTGACAACTTCAAACAATTTCTTAGTTTGGGCCTCGATACCCTTGGCAGAGTCCACAACCATGACCGCAGCATCCACCGCCATCAAGGTCCGATAAGTATCTTCCGAAAAGTCCTCATGCCCTGGTGTGTCGAGGATATTCACGCGTTTGCCATCGTAGTCAAACTGCATAACAGATGAAGTCACCGAAATCCCACGTTGCTTCTCGATATCCATCCAGTCAGACTTGGCAAAAGTCCCTGTTTTCTTTCCTTTTACGGTACCAGCCTCACGAATCTCGCCCCCAAAGTAGAGTAACTGCTCGGTGATGGTTGTTTTCCCCGCGTCCGGGTGGGAGATGATGGCAAAAGTACGACGTTTCTTAATTTCTTCTTGAATATTCATAAGTTCTCTTTCTTTGATTCTCTATTTTTCTTGTTTCAATAGCTAAGAATGATTTCTACATTGGATTTTCCCATTCCTTTCAACACCCCATTATATCGGATTTTGAGTAGTTTTTCAATTGCTCATCCGACGAAAAAAGTTAGCTAGAGCACTGATTTCACCTGGTTTCTCTTTTTCCACCGTTTTTTGAACAAGATATCAAAAAGAACCAGAGTCAGTGAAAGGATGACGGACACAAGTAGGTACTTTAGCCACAGGGGGGCATCAGGAATAAAAGGTGTCTTATTTAAGAGACCATAATTTCCCCCTGTCACCTGATTAACCCCAACTAGAAAGAGATTGAGGATAAAGGTATAGACTACAATCATATATTTCTTGAGTAGGCTCTTGTCATAGTGATTCATCAAGTAGACCAAGGAATTCACTAGAAGGGCATAGTGCCCAATCAAAAATGAAAAACTGGTAATATGGGGGAAGTCATAGGGGTCAAAAACTGGGTAAACCAGTGCAAAGACAGCTCCACTTGCTCCTAAGAGGGCAAAGTACTGCTTGCTTTTCCATTTATCAGGCAAGAAAACCACAGCAAACATAGCTAAACGGCAATGATAAAATGGGAGACTATTAGAAAAGGGAATCCCAAAACCAACATACCAACTATAGAGTGCTAGCAACTGGAGGATCTGAATCCCCTTAAACAAGTATACAAATTTCGGATTTTTGTGATAAGCAAGTGCCCCATAAATACAAAGCATTAAGACCAGCATCATAACCCCATACCAAAAAAGTGAAATGGGAGGAGGGACTGTCTGAGTTCTGGTGATAAATTGATGGAACATGTTTCTATCCTAACTCTTATTTTTTCTTTTTTCTAGTTTAACTATTATAGCGAATTCAAAACGATTTTTCAATTTCTATTTCTTTTCAGTTTGGCTCCCTTATTTATAGGAAAATATGGTAAAATAGAACAGACTCAAAATCATCATTTCACGAAAGGATGCAAGATGAAAATTACGCAAGAAGAGGTAACACACGTTGCCAATCTTTCAAAATTAAAATTCTCTGAAGAAGAAACTGCTGCCTTTGCGACAACCTTATCTAAGATTGTTGACATGGTTGAATTGCTGGGCGAAGTTGACACAACTGGTGTCGCACCTACTACAACCATGGCTGACCGCAAGACTGTACTCCGCCCTGATATGGCCGAAGAAGGAACAGACCGCGATCGCTTGTTTAAAAACGTACCTGAAAAAGACAACTACTATATCAAGGTACCAGCTATCCTAGACGATGGAGGAGATGCCTAATGACTTTTAACAATAAAACCATTGAAGACTTGCACAATCTCCTTGTCTCTAAGGAAATTTCTGCAACTGAATTAACCCAAGCTACACTTGAAGATATCAAGTCTCGCGAGACAGCTATCAACGCTTTTGTTACCATAGCTGAAGAGCAAGCACTTGCTCAAGCCAAAGCCATTGATGAAGCTGGAATTGACGCTGATAATGTCCTTTCAGGAATTCCACTTGCAGTTAAGGATAACATCTCTACAGACGGCATTCTCACAACTGCTGCCTCAAAAATGCTCTATAACTACGAGCCAATTTTTGATGCGACAGCCGTTGCCAATGCAAAGGCTAAAGGCATGATTGTTGTCGGAAAGACCAACATGGACGAATTTGCCATGGGTGGTTCAGGTGAGACTTCCCACTACGGTGCCACTAAAAATGCTTGGGACCACAGCAAGGTTCCTGGTGGTTCATCAAGTGGTTCTGCCGCAGCCGTAGCTTCAGGACAAGTCCGCTTGTCACTTGGTTCTGATACTGGTGGTTCTATCCGCCAACCTGCTGCCTTCAACGGGATTGTTGGTCTCAAACCAACCTACGGAACAGTTTCACGTTTCGGTCTCATTGCCTTTGGTAGCTCATTAGACCAGATTGGACCTTTTGCTCCTACTGTTAAGGAAAACGCCCTCTTGCTCAATGCGATTGCCAGCGAAGATGCCAAAGACTCTACTTCTGCTCCTGTCCGCATTGCCGACTTTACTTCAAAAATCGGTCAAGACATCAAGGGCATGAAAATTGCTTTACCTAAGGAATACCTTGGTGAAGGAATTGACCCAGAGGTTAAGGAAACCATTCTGAATGCCGCTAAACACTTCGAGAAACTCGGTGCCATCGTCGAAGAAGTTAGCCTTCCTCACTCAAAATACGGTGTTGCAGTTTACTACATTATCGCTTCATCTGAAGCTTCATCAAACTTGCAACGCTTTGACGGTATCCGTTACGGCTACCGCGCAGAGGATGCGACTAACCTTGATGAAATCTATGTAAACAGCCGTAGCCAAGGTTTCGGTGAAGAGGTTAAACGCCGTATCATGCTAGGTACTTTCAGCCTTTCATCAGGTTACTACGATGCTTACTACAAGAAAGCTGGTCAGGTCCGTACCCTCATCATCCAAGATTTCGAAAAAGTCTTCGCGGATTACGACTTGATTTTGGGACCAACTGCACCAAGTGTTGCTTATGACTTGGACTCACTTAACCACGACCCAGTTGCCATGTACTTAGCTGACCTCTTGACCATCCCAGTCAACTTAGCTGGTCTACCAGGAATCTCGATTCCAGCTGGATTCTCTCAAGGTCTACCTGTCGGTCTACAATTGATTGGTCCTAAGTACTCTGAGGAAACCATTTACCAAGCTGCTGCTGCTTTTGAAGCAACAACAGACTACCACAAACAACAACCCGTGATTTTTGGAGGTGATAACTAATGAACTTTGAAACAGTCATTGGACTTGAAGTCCACGTAGAGCTCAACACCAATTCAAAAATCTTCTCACCTACTTCTGCCCACTTTGGAAATGACCAAAATGCCAACACTAACGTGATTGACTGGTCTTTCCCAGGAGTACTTCCGGTTCTCAACAAAGGTGTTGTCGATGCCGGTATCAAGGCTGCTCTTGCCCTCAACATGGACATCCACAAAAAGATGCACTTTGACCGCAAGAACTACTTCTACCCTGATAATCCTAAAGCCTACCAAATTTCTCAGTTTGATGAGCCAATCGGTTACAACGGCTGGATTGAAGTCGAGCTAGAAGACGGTACAACTAAGAAAATCGGTATTGAACGTGCCCACCTAGAAGAAGACGCTGGTAAAAACACCCACGGTACAGACGGCTACTCTTATGTTGACCTCAACCGCCAAGGGGTGCCATTGATTGAGATTGTATCTGAAGCTGACATGCGTTCTCCTGAAGAAGCCTACGCTTACCTAACTGCCCTCAAGGAAGTTATCCAGTATGCTGGTATTTCTGATGTTAAGATGGAAGAAGGTTCTATGCGTGTGGATGCCAATATCTCCCTTCGCCCTTATGGTCAAGAAAAATTCGGTACCAAGACTGAGTTGAAAAACCTCAATTCCTTCTCAAACGTTCGCAAAGGTCTTGAATACGAAGTCCAACGTCAAGCTGAAATCCTACGCTCAGGTGGTCAAATCCGTCAGGAAACACGTCGTTACGATGAGGCTAACAAAGCAACTATCCTCATGCGTGTCAAGGAAGGTGCTGCAGACTACCGCTACTTCCCAGAACCAGACCTACCTCTCTTTGAAATCTCAGACGAGTGGATTGAGGAAATGCGTACTGAGTTGCCAGAGTTTCCAAAAGAACGCCGTGCGCGTTATGTATCTGACCTTGGCTTGTCAGACTACGATGCTAGCCAGTTGACTGCAAATAAAGTCACTTCTGACTTCTTTGAAAAAGCTGTTGCTCTCGGTGGTGATGCCAAGCAAGTCTCTAACTGGCTCCAAGGCGAAGTCGCTCAGTTCTTAAACTCTGAAGGCAAGACACTGGAACAAATCGAATTGACACCAGAAAACTTGGTTGAAATGATTGCCATCATCGAAGACGGCACGATTTCTTCTAAGATTGCCAAGAAAGTCTTTGTCCACCTAGCTAAAAATGGCGGTGGCGCGCGTGAATACGTGGAAAAAGCAGGTATGGTTCAAATCTCAGATCCAGCTGTCTTGATTCCAATTATCCACCAAGTCTTTGCCGATAACGAAGCCGCAGTTGCCGACTTCAAGTCAGGCAAACGGAATGCAGACAAAGCCTTTACAGGATTCCTGATGAAAGCAACCAAAGGCCAAGCCAACCCACAAGTGGCCCTTAAACTCCTTGCCCAGGAATTAGCGAAGTTGAAAGAAGATGAATAACAAACTTTTTATATACCTTTTTCTATTTTAGAAAGAAGAAAAAATGAACAAATTTTTACGATTGCTATTTGTTTTAGTCATCATCGCTATGCTAGGCGCTTCTATACTACAAATTTTCTTTCCATCATACATGGGAAGTCACTCCGGGTACGGAATCTCTGCTGGTTGGCAACGAGAAATTGGAATAGGGAACCTAGCTGTATTGATTCTTATTCTCGGTGTCAATATTAAGTACGATTGGTTCTATCTACGAATCGTGCTTCTCGCTCTCATCTTCGGTGGGATTGGAATAGGAACAAATCACTTAGTCAATTTTATGGAGTCTCATTCTCCTGTAAATGCTATCGGTGCTTTTGAAAATTACTTGCTAGCAATAGGATGGATTGTAGGATGGCTCATTGAGCGCCATTCCATAAAGAAGCTAAATGCTAGTAAATAACGCCTAGTATATCTTAGATGATTTTTAAAGGTTATAATATAGTTTAATAATCATTCAAATTAAGAGATCTACCTTTTCAATAGCCTCAATCCCATATCCTTCTTGAAGAGCTCAGCTACGACCAAGAAAGTCTTTGTCCACCTGGCTAAAAATGGCGGTGGCGCGCATGAATACGTTGAAAAAGCAGGTATGGTCCAAATTTCATATCCAGCTGTCTTGATTCCAATTATCCACCAAGTCTTTGCCGATAACGAAGCTGCTGTTGCCGACTTCAAGTCAGGCAAACGCAACGCAGACAAGGCCTTCACAGGCTTCCTTATGAAAGCAACTAAAGGCCAAGCCAACCCACAAGTTGCCCTTAAATTTCTTGCTCCAGAATTAGCCAAGTTGAAAGAAGATTAACACGTAAAAGAAACCAGCCCTGAGGTTGGTTTTTTCTCTCCTACCATCTCCCATTAACTATTTTGGCTTTATTTCCGGAAGATTTTATGGTAAAATGAAGAGTAATAATATTTATTAAAGAGGTAAAAACATGATTGAAGCAAGCAAATTGAAAGCTGGTATGACATTTGAAACTGCAGACGGAAAATTAATCCGCGTTTTGGAAGCTAGCCACCACAAACCAGGTAAAGGGAACACGATCATGCGTATGAAATTGCGTGATGTCCGTACTGGTTCTACATTTGACACAAGCTACCGTCCAGAAGAAAAATTCGAACAAGCTATTATCGAAACTGTTCCAGCTCAATACTTGTACAAAATGGATGAAACTGCCTACTTCATGAACACTGAAACTTACGACCAATACGAAATCCCAGTCGTAAATGTTGAAAATGAATTGCTTTACATCCTTGAAAACTCTGATGTAAAAATTCAATTCTACGGAACTGAAGTAATCGGTGTAACTGTACCAACTACTGTTGAATTGACAGTCGCTGAAACACAACCATCTATCAAAGGTGCTACTGTTACAGGTTCTGGTAAACCAGCGACTATGGAAACTGGACTTGTTGTCAACGTTCCTGACTTCATCGAAGCTGGACAAAAATTGATCATCAACACTGCAGAAGGAACTTACGTTTCTCGTGCCTAATCTCTAGAAAGAGGTCATTCTATGGGAATTGAAGAACAATTTGGCGAAATCGTTATCGCTCCACGTGTACTTGAAAAAATCATTGCCATCGCAACTGCTAAAGTTGATGGTGTCCACTCATTTTCAAATAAATCCGTATCTGATACCCTATCAAAACTCTCTCTTGGTCGTGGCGTCTACTTAAAAGAAAGCAACGAAGAACTAACTGCTGACATTTATCTCTATCTTGAGTACGGTGTAAAAGTACCAAAAGTTGCTCTTGCTATTCAAAAAGCGGTCAAAGATGCTGTCCGAGATATGGCTGATGTGGAACTTGCTGCTGTCAACATCCATGTTGCAGGAATCGTTCCAGATAAAACACCAAAACCTGAGTTGAAAGATCTATTTAACGAGGACTTCCTCAATGACTAGTCCATTATTAGAATCTAGACGTGAACTTCGTAAATGCGCTTTTCAAGCTCTTATAAGCCTTGAATTCGGAACAGATGTGGAAACAGCTTGCCACTTTGCCTACACGCATGACCGTGAAGATGCAGATGTGCAAATCCCTGCCTTTCTTCTGAACTTGGTTTCTGGCGTTCAAGCTCAAAAAGACGAGTTGGATAAACAAATCAACCAGCACCTCAAGTCAGGCTGGACAGTTGAACGATTGACCTTGGTCGAAAAAAACTTACTACGCTTAGGTATCTTTGAAATCACATCATTTGATACACCTCAGCTGGTAGCAGTCAATGAAGCTATTGAACTTGCTAAGAATTTTTCAGATCAAAAATCAGCCCGTTTTATCAATGGACTGCTTAGTCAATTTGTAACTGAAGAAAATGAATAATCGAAAAGGTGTTTGGTCTTCCAAGCACCTTTTGACTTTCCCCTCTGTACAGAGTAAGAACCACATAAAAACTAGAACTGACTGCCAGTTCTAGTTTTTATATTAGTATTTTCTAAATCGTTGATAACGTTCTTCCAACAGCTCTTCTAGAGGTTTTTGTGAAAGTAAAGCTACCTCAGCTTGGAGTTCTTTTTTGACACTCTTAATCAGTTCTTTGCTAGAAAGTCCTGCTTCAGAAATCACCTTATCCACCACATCCATTTCTAGCAGCTCGTGTGAAGTGATTTTCATCAGTTCTGCCGCTTCCATGGCACGAGTGCCGTCCTTCCAAAGAATAGAAGCAAAGCCTTCTGGACTGAGAATGGCATAGATGGAATTTTCCAGCATCCAAACACGGTCTGCGACTGCTAGAGCCAGAGCCCCACCTGAACCACCTTCACCTATAATGATGGCGATAATCGGAACTTTCAGGTCACTCATTTCCATGAGATTGCGAGCGATAGCTTCTCCTTGACCGCGTTCTTCCGCGCCGACACCAGGATAGGCACCTGCTGTATTGATAAAGGTCACAACTGGACGGCCAAATTTTTCAGCTTGTTTCATCAACCGTAGGGCCTTGCGATAGCCTTCTGGATGTGGTTGTCCAAAATTCCGTTTGAGGTTGTCTTGCAAGCTCTTGCCTTTTTGGATACCAACCACTGTGACAGCTTGATCTCCAAGCCAGCCAATACCACCGACAACTGCACCATCATCACGAAAAGAACGGTCACCGTGTAATTGGATAAATTCATCAAAAATGCCTGTCGCAAAGTCCAAGGTTGTCAAGCGACTCTGCTCACGCGCTTCTCTGACTATTTTTGCAATATTCATCTAGGACACCCTCCATGCAATCTGACTAGGCTAGCAATCGTATCTGGCAAATCTCTTCTTTTGACAATAGCATCCACAAAGCCATGTTCCAATAGGAATTCTGCCTTTTGGAAATCCTCAGGTAAGCTTTCACGAACCGTATTTTCAATCACACGACGCCCAGCAAAACCAACTAAGCTCTGTGGTTCAGCCAGAATGATATCGCCCTCCATAGCGAAAGAAGCTGTCACACCACCTGTCGTTGGATCTGTCAAAATGGTCAGATAAAAGAGACCAGCATTTGAATGGCGTTTAACTGCTGCAGAAATCTTGGCCATCTGCATGAGACTCATGATTCCTTCCTGCATACGGGCTCCACCAGATGCTGTGAAAAGAACAACTGGCAATTTTTCAACAGTCGCATATTCAAATAATCGAGTGATTTTTTCACCTACAACCGTACCCATAGAAGCCATGATAAAGTTAGAATCCATAATCCCAAGAGCCACAGTCTGACCTTTAATAAGAGCTGTTCCTGTCACAACAGCTTCATCCAGACCTGTTTTTTCACGCATAGTTGCTAGTTTCTTTTGATAACCAGGGAAATGCAAGGGATCCTTGCTTTCAATCCCCGTAAATAATTCCTTGAAAGTCCCCATATCAATCGTCAAAGCCAAGCGTTCTTGGGCAGAAATACGAAAGGTGTAGTTACAATGTGGACAGATACGCTCACTTCCCAGATCCTTCTGATAAATGGTATGCTTACAGCCTGGACACTGGGAGAATAATTCATCTGGAACCTCTGGCTTAGCTTGAGGTTTTTCCCTAACCGAACGATTGGGATTGATTCGAATATACTTATCTTTTTTACTAAATAGAGCCATTGATTCCCCTTTTCGGTTTAAACTCTTGAAGTCATTTTATTCTTTTTCTTGATATTTAGGTAAGAAGGTTTCCATCAAGAAGGAAGTATCATAATCTCCAGCAATGACATTACGATCTGAAATGAGGTCAAGCTGGAAATCTGCATTGGTCTGCACCCCCTCTATCTCTAGTTCATAGAGGGCTCGTTGCATTTTCATCAAGGCATCAAAACGATTTTCACCGTGAACGATGATTTTAGCAATCATACTATCATAATAAGGCTGAATGGTATAACCTGGATAAACTGCTGAATCCACGCGCAAGCCTACTCCTCCACTTGGCAGATAGAGATTGGTAATCTTACCTGGACTTGGAGCAAAGTTGAAGGCTGGGTTTTCTGCATTGATCCGACACTCGATGGCATGACCACGCAGAACAATATCTTCTTGCTTAACAGACAAAGGCTGACCTGCCGCAATGCGAATTTGTTCCTTAACGATATCCACACCTGAAACAAATTCTGTTACTGGATGCTCTACCTGAACACGTGTATTCATTTCCATGAAATAGAATTTACCACTGGCTTCATCAAGAAGAAACTCAATGGTCCCTGCATTTTCATAACCAACAGACTCTGCCGCTCGAACAGCCGCAGCACCAATTTCATGGCGCAGCGTTTTTCCGATTGCAATCGAAGGACTTTCTTCCAAAACCTTTTGGTTATTCCGTTGAAGAGAACAATCCCGTTCCCCCAAGTGAATCACATGTCCATGCTCATCTCCTAGGATTTGAACCTCGATGTGACGAGCTGGATAGATAACCCGTTCTATGTACATGGCACCATTGCCATAATTGGCCTTGGCTTCACTTGAAGCAGTATCAAAGGCGGAAACGAGGTCTTCTGGTTTTTCAACCTTACGAATCCCTTTACCACCTCCACCTGCTGAAGCCTTGAGCATAACAGGGTAGCCAATTTTTTCAGCAACAATCAAAGCTTCCTCAGAGTTATGCACTTCTCCATCTGAACCTGGAATGACAGGCACGCCTGCTTTAATCATCTGAGCACGCGCATTGATTTTATCTCCCATCATATCCATGACATGACCAGATGGACCGATAAACTTGATACCAACTTCTTCACACATGGTTGCAAATTTGGAATTTTCACTGAGAAATCCGAAACCTGGGTGAATGGCTTCTGCCTCAGTCAAGACTGCAGCTGATAGAACCGCATTAATATTGAGATAAGACTCTGTAGGCTTACCAGGACCGATACAAACTGCTTCATCTGCCAAAAGCGTATGCAGGGCTTCCTTATCAGCAGTTGAATAAACCGCCACCGTTGCAATCCCCAATTCACGCGCCGCACGGATAATACGAACCGCAATTTCACCACGATTGGCAATTAAAATTTTTCGAAACATGGAGAACCTCCTTAGTTCCCTATTGCAAAGGTAAGAGTACCACTGGCCGCAAGCTTGCCATCCACTTCAGCCTTTGCTTCAACCACAGCAATGGTGCCACGACGTTTTACAAAAGTCGCTGTCATAACCAATTGGTCGCCTGGTACAACTTGCTTCTTGAATTTAACCTTATCCATACCAGCGTAAAAAACCAGTTTCCCTTTATTTTCAGGTTTTGATAACTCCAATACACCAGCTGTTTGCGCCAAGGCTTCCATAATCAGAACACCTGGCATGACAGGGTATTGAGGGAAATGACCATTAAAGAAGGGCTCATTGATGGTCACATTTTTGATGGCAACAATGGTGTCCTCGCGCACTTCCAAGACACGGTCTACTAGTAGCATAGGATAACGGTGGGGAAGAGCTTCTTTGATTCCTTTAATATCGATCATTTGATACGTACCAATCCTTTACCAAACTCAACCATTTCTTCATTAGAAACGAGAATTTCCGTTACCACACCATCCTTAGGTGCTGGGATTTCATTCATGACTTTCATGGCTTCGATAATCACTAATGTTTGACCTTTTTTGACACTATCACCAACTGAAACGAAGGCAGGTTTATCAGGTCCAGCAGCCAAGTAAGCCACCCCAACAAGTGGACTCTCTACAACATCTCCCTCAGCAGCTACACTTGCTTCTGCTGATGACGAAGTTTCTTCTATTACAGTTTCTACTGGAGCAGATGTAGGAGCTACTGGACTTGGTGTTGCTAGAACAGGCGCTGGAGCGGCTTGAGATGCAACTTCAGACACCAGTCTAGCTTCATTCTTGCTAAACTGCAACTCATCCGTCCCATTTTTATAAGAAAATTCTCTCAAACTTGACTGGTCAAATTGGGCCATCAAGTCTTTAATATCGTTTAAATTCATACTTATTTATTCTCCCAACGTTTGAAAGCAAGAACTGCATTGTGGCCACCAAAACCAAAAGTATTTGAAATGGCATATGGAATTTCTTGCTCCAAGCCTTGTCCATAAACGACATTGGCTTCGATATAATCTGATACTTCACTTGTTCCAGCTGTCATTGGTACAAAGTTATGACGCATAGCCTCGATTGTGACGATAGCTTCTACTGCACCTGCAGCACCCAGCAAATGTCCTGTGAATGATTTGGTTGATGATACAGGTACTTCCTTACCAAGAACAGCCACGATCGCACCACTTTCTCCTTTTTCATTAGCAGGAGTTGACGTTCCGTGAGCATTGACATAGGCTACTTGCTCTGGAGAAATCTCAGCTTCCTCCAAGGCTAGTTTGATGGCTTTGATAGCTCCTTGACCTTCTGGATGAGGAGAAGTCATATGGTAGGCATCACAAGTATTTCCGTAACCAACCACTTCAGCAAGGATAGTAGCCCCACGTTTTTCAGCGTGTTCAAGGCTTTCAAGAACTAACATCCCAGAACCTTCACCCATGACAAAACCATTACGGTCCTTATCAAATGGAATGGAAGCACGAGTTGGGTCCTCTGTAGTTGAGAGAGCAGTTAGGGCTTGGAAACCAGCAATAGCAAAAGGTGTAATAGAAGCTTCTGACCCACCTACCAACATGACATCTTGGAAGCCAAACTTAATTGAGCGGAAGGCATCCCCAATCGCGTCATTTGATGAAGCGCAGGCAGTATTGATGGATTTACAAACACCGTTTGCTCCAAAACGCATAGCAACATTTCCTGAAGCCATATTTGGCAAGGCTTTTGGAAGGGTCAATGGTTTCACACGTTTTGGTCCTTTGTCATTTAGGCGAAGCACTTGATCTTCAATTTCCTTGATTCCACCAATACCAGAGGCCACGATAACACCAAAACGATCTTTATCAAGGGCCTCTACATCAAGACCTGCGTGATTGACAGCTTCTTGAGCTGCGTACAAGGCATACAAAGAATAGTTATCGAAACGATTGGTATCTTTCTTTACAAAGTATTTATCAAAAGGAAAATCTTGGATTTCTGCTGCATTATGCACATCAAAGTCACTATGATCAAATTTTGTAATTGGACCAATTCCGATTTTTCCAGTTGTCAAACTATTCCAAAATTCTTCTGGTGTATTTCCGATTGGAGATGTTACTCCATAACCTGTTACTACTACGCGATTTAGTTTCATCTTTTTTACCTCTAGCTTCTGCTACATACTTAAGCCACCATCAATGGCAACCACTTGACCAGTTAGATAATCTTGGCCTGCTAAAAATACTGTCAAATCTGCAACCTGCTCTGCCTGCCCAAATTCTTTCATAGGAATTTGTGCCAGCATGGCATCTTTTACCTTGTCTGATAGAACAGCTGTCATATCGGACTCAATCATTCCAGGTGCAATAGCATTAACTCTGATATTGCGATTGGCCACTTCACGCGCCACAGACTTGGTAAAACCAATCAAACCAGCCTTAGAAGCTGCATAGTTAGCTTGACCGATATTTCCCATCAAACCAACAACACTAGACATATTAATGATAGCACCTTCTCTAGCTTTTATCATCGGTTTCAAGACTGATTGTGTCATGTTAAAGGCACCAGTCAGGTTAACCTTGAGCACTTTTTCAAAATCCGCTTCTGTCATCTTGAGCATTAGGGTATCTTGTGTAATTCCTGCATTGTTGACCAAAACATCTACTGAACCCAGCTCTGCAATAGCTTGATCAACCATACGCTTAGCGTCTGCAAAATCTGATACATCTCCTGAAATGGGAACCACCTTGACACCATAGTTTGAAAACTCGGCTAGCAAGTCCTCTGAGATTGTCCCACGGCTGTTTAAGGCAATGTTGGCTCCTGCCTGAGCAAACTTGTGGGCAATGGCAAGACCAATCCCACGACTCGAACCTGTAATAAAGATATTTTTATTTTTTAGTTGCATTCTTTTCTCCTGTTTCCTCTTGTATTTATGGGAGAAGGGATTACTTGTTTTCTAGCAAATCTTCCAAACTAGCCTGATCTTCAACATTGGCTAGTTTAGCTGTCTTATCAATTTTTTTAACAAATCCTGACAAGACTTTCCCCGGTCCAATCTCGATAAAGTTGGTTACGCCCGCTTCTTGCATAACCGCAATACTTTCATAGAAACGAACTGGTTCCTTGACCTGACGCGTCAAGAGTTGAGCAATGTCTTCTTTTTGCATAACAGCAGCTTCTGTATTGCCGACTAGGGGACAAGTAAAATCTGAAAAACTTGCCTGAGCCAGAGTTTCAGCTAGTTTCTGGCTAGCAGGCTCAAGGAGAGCGGTATGAAAAGGACCTGACACCTTGAGAGGAATCAAGCGTTTAGCACCTGCTTCCTGCAAGAGTTCGACAGCTCGGTCAACTGCAGCCACTTCTCCACCAATCACGATTTGTGCAGGTGTATTATAGTTGGCAGGGGTAACCACTCCAAGTTCAGAAGCTTTTTGACAGGCTTCCTCAATGACCTCTACTGGTGTATTGAGAACTGCCACCATCTTGCCAGAACCAGCAGGGGCTGCTTCTTCCATATAGGCTCCACGCTTAGCAACCAAGGCAACCGCATCTTCAAAATCCAAGGTACCGCTGGCCACCAAGGCAGAGTATTCTCCAAGAGACAAACCAGAAACCATATCAGGCTGATAGCCCTTTTCTTGCAATAAACGGTAAATAGCAACTGAAGTCGCTAAAATAGCTGGTTGCGTATAGCGGGTCTGATTGAGCTTTTCTTCTTCCGTATCAATGAGATAACGCAAATCATAACCGAGTACCTGACTCGCTTGATCAATCGTTTCTTTGACAATCGGGTAGTGATCATAGAGATCCCGTCCCATACCTAGATACTGGGCACCTTGGCCAGCAAATAAAAAGGCTGTTTTAGTCATTTCTTACAACTCCTGCCCAACGAGAGGCTTCTTCTTGAATTTTCTTAGCTGCTCCGTAATACAAATCTTTTAGGATTTCTTCAACGGTTTCTTCTTTGGAAACAAGGCCTGCAATTTGACCTGCCATAACAGATCCACCATCCACATCTCCGTGAACAACCGCTTTGGCTAGAGCACCCGCTCCCATTTGTTCAAAAATTTCCAAATCTGGATTTTCTTGTTTAAAAGCATCTTTTTCAGCTTGTTCAAAATCACGAGTCAACTGATTTTTAATCGCACGAACAGCATGTCCAAAGTGTTGAGCTGAAATCGTAGTATCAATATCTCTAGCTTTTAAAATTTTCGCCTTATAATTTGGATGAGCATTAGACTCTTTTGCAACGACAAAACGAGTTCCAACCTGAATAGCCTCTGCACCTAGCATAAAGCCAGCCGCAGCACCTTCACCATCTGCAATCCCTCCTGCAGCAATGACAGGAATAGATACAGCTGCAGCCACCTGGCGCACTAAGGTCATGGTTGTTAATTTCCCAATGTGTCCCCCAGCTTCCATTCCTTCTGCAATAACAGCGTCCGCACCGATTTTTTCCATGCGTTTAGCTAGGGCAACACTTGGAACAACGGGAATAACTGTAATACCAGCTTCATGGAAACGCTCCATGTATTTGCTTGGATTTCCTGCGCCTGTTGTAACTACCTTAACCCCTTCCTCGATAACGAGGTCTACAATATCTTCCACAAAGGGAGACAAAAGCATAATGTTGACACCAAAGGGTTTATCAGTCAATGATTTGATTTTATCAATATTTGCCTTGACAACTTCTTTAGGGGCATTTCCCCCACCGATAATCCCTAGTCCTCCAGCCTTGGAAACAGCCCCTGCCAAATCACCATCAGCAACCCAGGCCATTCCTCCTTGGAAAATAGGATAATCAATATTCAATAATTCTGTAATACGCGTTTTCATAGTGCCTCCATCGTTTCTTGCTTACGTAATAGTTCGATACCATCATAATTTGACAATCAAACTATTGCCTAAACAAGAGGGAGCGGGTTCCCCTACTCCTTCTATCTATATTCTGTTTATTTTGTTTGCTCTTCAACGTAGGCAACCAAGTCACCAACTGTTTTCAAGTCATCTTCTGCTTCGATTTGGATATCAAAAGCATCTTCGATTTCTGAGATTACTTGGAACAAGTCCAATGAATCTGCGTCCAAATCATCAAAAGTTGATTCAAGTGTTACTTCTGATGCGTCTTTTCCAAGTTCTTCAACGATAATTTCTTGTACTTTTTCAAATACTGCCATGATAGGACTCCTTTAAAATAAATAGTTTTTTTTATAACAATGTGTTCACCACATGATTACCTAAATTGTAAGAATGAGCGTGCCCCATGTCAAGCCTCCACCGAAGCCTGATAGTAGAACAGTCTGGCTACCATCTAAAGGGATGAGACCTTGTTCTACACACTCTGAAAGTAAAATCGGGATACTGGCTGCACTGGTATTGCCATATTCCATCATATTGGCTGGAATTTTATCTCGGTTAACACCGATTTTTCTAGCCATCTTATCCAAAATACGGTCATTAGCCTGATGAAGTAGCAGATAATCCAAGTCTGTCGCCTCTATAGGAGATTCATCAATAGTCTGCTTGATAGACTTGGCTACATCCCGAATAGCAAAATCAAAGACTGCACGCCCATCCATCTTCAAAAATGAATCTGCACTTTCTTGATCTGAAAACGGAGAATGCAAGCCTGAATGTCCATAAGTTAGACACTCGCTACGACTCCCATCACTATTGAGACTCTCTGCCAAGAAATGCTCTTGCTCGCTAGCTTCTAGCAAGACTCCACCAGCACCATCTCCAAACAAAACAGCTGTTGATCGGTCTGACCAATCGACTGCTTTAGAGAGGGTTTCACTACCAATCACCAAGCCTTTTTGAAAGCGACCAGAAGCGATAAACTTTTCAGCAGTTGAAAGAGCAAATACAAATCCACTGCAAGCCGCTGTTAGGTCAAAAGCAAAGGCCTTATTAGCACCAATATTAGCTTGAACACGAGCAGCTGTAGAGGGCATCATCGAATCCGGAGTAATGGTAGCTAGGATGATAAAATCCAACTCCTCTCCTGTGATTTCAGCTTTTTCCATCAGTTTCTTAGCAACCTCTGTAGCCAAATCACTAGTAGATTCTGTTCTTGAAATATGCCTTTGTCGTATTCCCGTCCGACTTGAAATCCACTCATCATTGGTATCCATAATCTGAGCCAAATCATGATTTGTAACCACTTGCTCTGGCACATAATGAGCAACCTGGCTTATTTTTGCAAAAGCCATTATCTCAAATCCTCCAAAAATTGATAAAGATTAGTCAAACCTTTGCTCATAACCTCAATTTCTTGCTTACTCATACCATCAATGATTTTTTCAACCATGGCCTTGTGGAAGCGTTTATGTAACCTATGAACCAAGCGACCTTTCTTTGTCAAATGCAGATGTACCACACGTCGATCATGTTCTGAACGAATGCGTTCAATGTAACCCTTGCGTTCGAGATTATTCAAACTAGTCGTAACTGTCCCAAGAGTCACCATCAACTCTTTTGACACTTGACTTGGTGTCACATCTGGAACTTTTCCAATCACATCAATCGTATGCATTTCTTTGATGGAGATATCCTTGAAACGACTACCCCTCAAGCTAACTTCCTCAATAACGAGGACATTGTTAAATATAGACGTTAAATATTCATTAATTCGTTGGTAGTCCAATCTTTCCTTCCCTCCTTTTCAAAAAAACTTTTAGAATCAAAACATTTGACAAGAGAATTATATCAAAGTTCAAAGAATGGCGCAAGTATTTTTTTATTTTCCTGTAAATTTAGGTCTTCTTCTTTCCGAATGAGCCCGAACTCCCTCTTTGAAATCCTCTGTTTTCGCTAGTGATTCCTGTAGGTTCAGTTCTAAAGTAGCGTAATTCTGCCAGTCTTTAAATTGGCTCTCCCAAACCAACTTCTTAATGGCAGCATAGGAATTAGATGAACCTCGTCTCAATTTTTTAAGAAGCTGTTCTCTCGTCTTTTCAAGTTTATCAGCTTCACAGACGCGGTAAACTAGTCCCCATTCTAAAGCTTTGTCTGCTGTTAAAGCTTCTCCTGTCATAGCTAATTGAACAGCACGCGTCACACCAATACTACGACTCAAGAGATGAATCCCACCTGCATCTGGAGCCAAACCAACTCCAACAAAGGCTTGGATAAATTTAGCCTTATCGCTCGCTAAACAGAAATCTGCAGCAACAGCCATATTCGCTGCGGCACCTGCAACAGCCCCATCAACCTCCATCAAGACAGGTTTAGCAATTTGCTTGATTTTATAAGAAATAGTATTGACCAATTCTGCAATTTTTGTCAATGATGGAATATCATCCTCATCGACTGCTCGCTTCATCTCAACCAAATCTCCCCCAACAGAGAAGACTTTGCCATTCGCGTTGATTAAGACAAAATGCACAGCCGGATCCTCTTCTGCCAGAGTCAGAGCTTCTAGGATCTCCTCACACATAGGAATATGAAAGCCATTTGCAACCTCAGGACGATTCAAGGTAAGGATTGCCAAATCCTCTTCAAGCTGATAAATAATGTGTTCCATCTGGACTCCTTTTTTATTTTATATGCAGTTTAAATTATTTTATTTGCAAAGTATATCTTTTTTAGGAGCAGAAAGCAATAAAAAATCGACTAAAAGTGTCTCAGCCGATTAGAAAGGCTCGCTTTATACTAGAAAACATCTTATTTTCTTCATTGAAAAAAGGCTTTCTTTCTGCTATAATCGTATAAAATACTTACTTTAGGAGTTCTTATGAAAGTTGTTAAATTTGGAGGTAGCTCTCTTGCCTCTGCTAGTCAATTAGAAAAAGTTTTAAACATCGTCAAAAGCGATTCAGAGCGCCGTTTTGTAGTTGTTTCTGCACCTGGTAAACGCAATGCTGAAGATACTAAGGTTACGGATGCCTTGATTAAATACTACCGCGACTATGTTGCTGGTAACGATATTAGCAAGAGTCAGAATTGGATTATCGACCGCTATGCTGCTATGGTAAGTGAATTAGGACTAAAACCAGTCGTTCTAGAAAAAATTTCAAAAAGTATTCGCGCCTTAGCCACTCTTCCTATTGATGAAAATGAATTTCTCTATGATACCTTCCTAGCAGCCGGTGAAAATAACAATGCTAAGTTAATCGCTGCCTACTTTAACCAAAACGGGATCGATGCACGCTATGTACACCCTAGAGAAGCTGGTATTGTGGTCACAAGTGAACCTGGTCACGCTCGCATCATTCCATCAAGTTATGACAAGATTGAGGAATTGACAAATACAAATGAAGTCCTTGTCATTCCTGGTTTCTTTGGAGTTACCAAGGAAAATCAAATCTGTACCTTCTCACGTGGAGGATCAGACATTACAGGTTCTATCATTGCTGCCGGTGTTAAGGCAGACCTCTATGAAAACTTTACGGATGTTGATGGTATCTTTGCAGCCCACCCTGGTATTATCCACCAACCACACTCTATCCCTGAATTGACCTACCGTGAAATGCGTGAGTTGGCCTATGCAGGATTCTCAGTCCTTCATGACGAAGCGCTTCTTCCTGCCTACCGAGGAAAAATTCCTCTAGTTATCAAGAATACCAACAACCCTGACCACCCAGGTACTCGTATCGTTCTAAAACACAGTAGTGATGAATTTCCAGTTGTGGGAATTGCTGGTGACTCAGGCTTTGTCAGCATTAATATGTCGAAATACCTCATGAACCGTGAGGTTGGATTTGGACGCAAGGTTCTTCAAATCCTTGAAGATCTTAACATCGGTTGGGAACATATGCCAACAGGTATCGACGATCTTTCAATCATCCTCCGTTCTCGCGAACTAACTCCTATCAAGGAAGAAGAAATCCTTCGTCAGTTGGTTCAAAAGGCTGAAGTGGACCATGCAGAAATTGAACACGACCTTTCAATCATTATGATTGTTGGAGAAAAGATGAAGAGCCATATCGGAGTAACTGCTACAGCGACACGTGCTCTATCTGAAAATAAGATCAACATCCAGATGATGTCTCAAGGTTCTAGTGAAGTGTCTATCATGTTTGTTGTCCATAAGGACCAAGAGAAAGCAGCTATTAAAGCCCTCTACAATGCCTTTTTCGGTGAAAGTAAGGAAGACTAAGCATGGCTCAATCACTTAACAAAACAGTTCTCCTCAATACGACAGGCACCTCCTACCTCTCTATAGCTGGGAAAGTTGGGAAATTCCTTGTCGGAGATCAGGCTTTGGAATTTTACCCCGATGTCAATGTTGAACAATTTATCCAGATTCCTTGGAGCCATATCAACCAAATTGGAGCTAATGTTACTGGTCGCAAAATCAGTCGCCACTTCGAAGTCTTTACAGACAGAGGAAAATTCCTCTTTGCTTCAAAAGACTCAGGTGCCATTCTCAAAATTGCTCGCGAAAAACTGGGCAATGACAAGGTCGTCAAACTTCCTACCCTAATTCAGACTATTGGTCAAAAATTTAAAAATCTATTTGCAAAAAAGTAGAAACTTTAGTATAATCATAGCAACGGATAAGTAGGTTATCTTCTTCTTTCAGAAAGTCTGCGGGTGCTGCGAGCAGATAGGAGGGATAGGTGAAATTCTACCGTTAGTAACAATTACATACACAATCAAGTGCACACCTGTGAAGTTGGATGGAACCGTGGCCCTGCCACTCCAACGCTTTGTCAGGTGTGCTTTTTCATAAAGGAGTTCTTATGTTAGATATCAAACGCATTCGTACAGACTTTGATGCTGTCGCAGAAAAATTGGCTACACGTGGTGTAGATGCTGCTGTCTTAAACGAGATGAAAGAAATCGATGCTAAACGTCGTGACATCTTGGTCAAGGTTGAAACTCTAAAAGCAGAACGTAACACAGTTTCTGCTGAGATTGCCCAAGCAAAACGCAACAAGGAAAATGCAGATGATAAGATTGCTGCCATGCAAACTCTATCTGCTGAAGTCAAAGCCTTGGATGCTGAATTGGCAGAAATCGATGCTAAATTGACAGAATTTACAACGACTCTTCCAAACATTCCAGCTGACAGTGTTCCTGTTGGGGCTGATGAAGATGACAATGTGGAAGTTCGCCGTTGGGGTACTCCACGCGAATTTGACTTCGAACCTAAAGCTCACTGGGATCTTGGTGAAGACCTTGGTATCCTTGACTGGGAACGCGGGGGTAAAGTAACCGGCGCTCGCTTCCTTTTCTATAAAGGTCTCGGTGCTCGTTTGGAACGTGCTATCTACAACTTTATGTTGGATGAGCATGGGAAAGAAGGCTATACTGAAGTCATCACACCTTACATGGTTAACCATGATTCTATGTTTGGTACTGGTCAATATCCAAAATTCAAGGAAGATACTTTTGAACTCAGCGACAGCAATTACGTCCTTATCCCTACAGCTGAAGTTCCCCTAACAAACTACTACCGTGATGAAATCCTTGACGGTAAAGACCTGCCAATCTACTTCACTGCTATGAGCCCATCATTCCGTTCTGAGGCTGGTTCTGCTGGTCGTGATACTCGTGGCTTGATTCGTTTGCACCAATTCCACAAGGTTGAAATGGTTAAATTTGCCAAACCAGAAGAATCTTACGAAGAATTGGAAAAAATGACAGCCAACGCTGAAAACATCCTTCAAAAACTCAACCTTCCATACCGTGTGGTGGCCCTCTCTACTGGGGACATGGGCTTCTCAGCTGCCAAGACTTATGACTTGGAAGTTTGGATTCCAGCCCAAAATACCTATCGTGAAATCTCAAGCTGTTCAAATACAGAAGATTTCCAAGCTCGTCGTGCCCAAATCCGTTACCGTGATGAAGCAGATGGCAAGGTGAAACTCCTTCACACTTTGAATGGTTCTGGACTTGCAGTTGGACGTACAGTGGCTGCCATTCTTGAAAACTACCAAAATGAAGATGGTTCTGTAACCATTCCAGAAGCACTTCGTCCATACATGGGTGGCGCTGAAGTTATCAAACCATAAAAATAAGGCCTAGCTAGAATATAGCTAGACCTTTTTTCGTAACCAAATCAGATAAGCACCCAATACGAAGAATAAAATAGTGAGGCAAATAGCAGTTTCAGCCAAGACCAGATAATCCAGAAATGGAAGTTTCAAAATTCCCTGAGCCATCTTGAGCGAAGTAGCTGTGATAATGGTTGGGAAGGTGAGGGCTGAGAAGGCTGGTTGAAAGCCTTGTTTTAAAATATTGGGCAGGCGAGTTAACACAAAGAAAAAGAAGGACTGAGATGCCAAAATCATGACAATCAAGAGCCAAGTCGGTAGGCCTGCTCCTCCAACTCGAACTAGGGAAGCTAAGAGTAGAGAAAAGGGAGCACAGTAGATTCCTTCTTGTCCAAGCAAGGCTAGTGGGAGCGGATGTTTCGTTAAATCGCTATAAATAAGCGGATAGAGATATAAGGTCAAGACAAAACCAAAACTCAAGGTCGCATAGGCAATTTCAATGATACCTACCAGAGGATAGGTCAAGGCTGCTACTGCTATCCCCACATAGAGCACCGTCCAGCTAGGAGTCGCATTGACCCTCTGACCCGGACAGGCAAATTTGATGGTAAAAGTAGCAATCAAAGCTAAATCCAAGAGAAATGAAAACCACCAGATTCCTTGTGCTACCAAAGGAAGAGCAGGGAATACGCGAAAGACATAGGTCGACAAAATCATCCCAGCCATGGGAAAAGTTGCCATTCCAGATAGAAGAGGGGGCTTGGTCAATTCTTGCTTGGTTTCTTCCCAATTAAAAAGATGAAGAATCAGAAAGAAAATCCACAACACTAGACCAATCAGACTCAATAAATGCGACAAAACTGGCCAAGTATCTGCAATTAGGTTTCCTGCACCTGCCAAACCTAACAAACAACCTGAAAATACTAAGGGGAGTTTTTTCATCCTAACCTCCAATAATCATGTTAATTTCAGTATAGCATAAAAGAGCTTAAATGAGGACTTAAAAAAACGAAGTCCAAAAATTCAAACTTCGTCTTTATTTTACTATTTTTTAACTCGTTGCTAAGATATGGCGCAACTGAACAGCGCTTGGAGAAACAATTGGAAGAAATGCTCCTTCATTCCATCGGCGAATAAATCCAGATGTTGATTTACTAAAGTAACCTCTACCACCACCTGCTTGTAACTCTAATAGAAGACTCTGAGCAACAACATCCACAATGTCTATTCTTAACTGAAAGAGTTCACGCGGATTGGTAACAAAATAAGACCTGTCAGACAAACCTCGATAAAGCTCTTGTCGAATAGCATCTAACTGCTCTACCTGATGTTTCCATTCATCTGTTAATACACTGCGTTTCCCCAATTCTTTTTCTACTTCTGAGAGAGAACGTTCAGCTAAACCAAAAGCTAGACCAAATTGGTATCCTAAAAAAGCAGGACGATTTTTTGCCAAAAATTGATGAGCATCTTTTGATAAAATCCATTCCTCTTTCAAAAGGACCTTATTAAAAGTCAGAGCAGCCGTGTTTCCTCCTTGAAGAGAAACAAATTCTAAGTCTTCAGAACGACTAAAATTCTCTGCGTCTGATGGTACAGCCACCACATAACTTGTAGTTGGATCATCTGTAAAACCTGCCACAAAAATAGTTAAGAATCGATTTCTTCGAGCATTCGTTACCCACGGCAGTCTCCCTTTTAGATACAATTGTCCATTTTCTTCAATAATCCGAACATTCAGTTCCTCTAGGTCAGATAAATACTTAACGGCATTGGACAAGGCAGTAGCACCTGCATATTCTCCAGACAAGAGTTTTTCCAGATAGCTTTCTTTAAAATAGGAATTTTCTGTATGGAGAATATTATCTATTAAAGTGCGTTGTCCCCATGAAATAAAAGAAGCTGTTAAGGAATATTGTGCAAGTTCTGCAAGGATATCAATGACATCTTGATCACTTCCTCCTGAACCTCCGAGAGATTCCGGAACACCTACACGAAAGGCTCCCTCTGCTGCAATCCTTTCAATCAGTTGCTCTCCAGCTTGACAAGACTGTTTGTCGATTTCATCAGCATGCTGGTCCAACCAGCTCAAAAATTCTTCTGAAAAAAATCCCATAGTCTTTCCTCCTTTTATGCATAAGGTTGCAATTCTGGATTAATTGGTGTATTGGCTAGGTTATTGGCATAGTTACAAAGACTTGCTAGACTGACACCAAGAACCACATCCAAGGCATTTTGTTGCGTGTAGCCAGCTTCTAAAAACTCAGACAAGGCTTCATCTCCTACACGACCTTTGGTATTGATAACCGCCAAGGTAAACTTAGCTAAGGTGTCCAATTTGGGATCTGTTTCAATCGGAGTACGATTGCGAAGAGCTTGAAGCAGGTCATCATTCATCTGGATTTGTTTGATGGAAAAGGCTGTGTGACCTGCGACGCAGAAAGCACAACCATTAGTCACGGCTGCCGTGATTTGCACCACTTCGCGCTCAACAGGTGTCAAGCTGTTACGACGGTTGATAGCTCCGACAGTTCGGTATGCTTCAAGGGCGGTAGGCGCATTTGCCAAGAGACCGATTAGGTTGGGAATATAGCCATTGTTATCTTTTTGCACCGTTTCAAGAACTTCTTTCACTTCTGCTGGTGCTGATTCTACTGTATGGATTGTAAATGTTGTCATCATAAAACCTCTTTTCATTTTGTTGAAACCTAGTCTATCACAGATTCTATACCATGTATAATATATATTTTAAATTGCACCGATAAAAATTCTTTATGAATGCAAAAAATCACACGCAATGTGTGATTTCATTATTTATTAAAATACTTTTTAGTCTCAGCAATGACGACTGGTGATAAAACTAAGAGGGCAATCAAGTTTGGTAGAGCCATCAAGGCATTGACGATATCTGCGATAATCCAAACCATATCCAACTCGATAAATCCTCCCAACAAGACCATAAGCACAAAGACCACACGGTAGAGCCAGATAAAACGAACACCAAAGAGAAATTCAAAACAACGTTCTCCGTAGTAGTTCCAGCCTAAAATCGTCGTAAAGGCAAAGAGTACAAGGAAGATGGTCAAGAGGGAAGGCCCAAAATGTGAAAAGACTGTTGAGAAGGCTGACTGAGTCAATGCCACTCCATTCAAATCACCACTCCAAACACCAGTTACCAAGATGGTCAAACCTGTCAAAGTACAGATAATGAGTGTATCAATAAAGGTTCCTGTCATGGAAATCAAACCTTGCTCTACTGGTTCGTTTGTCTTAGCTGCAGCTGCTGCAATTGGAGCAGAACCCAGACCAGATTCGTTTGAGAACACACCACGCGCCACACCATTTTGAATAGCCATCCGAATGCTAGCACCGGCAAATCCACCTACCGCAGCAACCGGACTAAAAGCGGATGTCAAGATTAAAGCGATTGTAGCAGGGATTTTCCCAATATTAAAGAAAATAACTGTAAGAGTTCCTAAAATATAAATAATAGCCATAAAAGGAACAACGGTAGTTGAAACCTTTGAAATGGACTTGAGTCCACCAAAGACTGCAATCGCTACAAATACAGACAAAACAAGAGCCGTGATAGCTGGCGAAATAGTCGTTGTATTTTGGATAGATTCTGTAATCGAGTTGACCTGGGTGAAGGTTCCGATCCCCAATAAAGCCACTAAGACACCTGCCAGGGCAAAGAAGATAGCAAGGGGACGCCACTTTTCTCCCATCCCTAGAAGGATATAGTGCATGGGACCTCCCGCTACTGCACCATGGTCGTCCTTGGTACGGTATTTAATAGCTAGCAGTCCTTCCGCATACTTGGTAGCCATTCCAAAGAAAGCAGCCATCCACATCCAAAAGAGGGCTCCTGGGCCACCGACCTTGATAGCCGTCGCCACCCCGATAATATTTCCCGTACCAACTGTCGCTGCGAGGGCTGTACATAGTGCCGCAAAGCTGGATACATCTCCATGCCCCTTGTCCTTAGTAAAAATGAGTTGAAAGGCCTTGGGCAGACGCAAAACCTGCAAGAGTCCTAAACGAGCAGTTAGGTAAATCCCCGTTCCGACCAATAAAATCAAGAGGGGTGGGCCCCAAGCAAAAGCATCAATTGATTTAAGCAATTCTAACATTTCCTTCTCCTATCTTTTCAACCCCAAAAGAAAGAGCACATGCAAGATACATGTACTCTGGAATGCTTAGATAAATGCTAAAAAGCGGTCTATCCTAGCTCTGTCCTTTTACCTGAGAGTTTGAGCAGTTGCCTGCCTTGCCCCTTCGGTGCCTTTACGGTCTCTCCAGAGTTCCGTCCATTTACAGTCATGGAAAATCATACGATTCCCCACTTCTATTAAACTTCATTCGGTGTTGGTATTTAATTGATTCTTATTTTACAAAAAATGTTGGTTTTTGTCAATGTGTTTATTAGTAAAAATTAGTTCAACAGTTTTTACTTTATAAATCTCGGAATACTTCTATCCTTTAAAAGTGACAATAGTCGCACCACTGCCTCCAGCATTTTGCGGGGCATAGCCGAAACTCTTGACATGTTTGTTTCTTTGTAGGTATTTAGTGACTCCTTCACGGATGACACCTGTTCCGATACCATGGATGATATCAACTTGCGCCATATTATTGAGCAAGGCTTGGTCGATAAAGGCATCTAGCTCATTCATAGCCTCTTCATAACGTTTGCCTCGAAGATCCAGTCTGGCTTGTGGACCACGACCAGAAGTTCGTTTCACAACATTGACTTGTTTCTTCTTGACCTGTTTTTCTTGCTGGGCTTGAACAAGGTCAAACTCTTTCTCTTCTAAAGTCATCTTAATCAAGCCAACTTGGGCTTCCCAACGGCCATCCTTGAGTTGATTGGTCAAGGTACCACGCTGGCCATAACTGAGCACCACGATATCATCTCCCACCTTTGGAGCTCGTTTTTTCTTGGCCTTTTGAAGGACCTTGTTTTTGGACAAGTCCACTTTTTCAGGAGCCAATTTTTTCAGCTTGGCCTTAGCTTCAATGATTTCATGGGGTTTGAGTTGGGATTTACTATGGAGATTCTTGAGAATCTGGTCACTTTCACTTAGGGCCATGTCCACAATCTCAGCAGCCTGTTCACGCGCCTTATTAAGCTCGTTTTCCTTTTCACGATTGAGCTCATTGTAGAGTTTTTTGAGCGCTCGGTTCATCTTGAGATTTTCTTGCTCCACCTCACGGATATTGTCCAAGCGTTTGCGGCTCTCTAGCGTCTGCTCTTCCAGCTGCTCAATGATACGATTGACATCATTGTCCTGATCGACCTGCTGGCTGGCATCCCCTACGATAACCTCAGATAGGCCTAGACGTTTGGCAATTTCAAAGGCATTGCTTCGACCAGGCACTCCCTGCATAAAGCGATAAGTCGGGCGAAGAGTGGCTGTATCAAACTCCATACTGGCATTTTGCACAAAGGCTGTCTCAATACCATAGGCCTTGAGCTCTGGATAGTGGGTTGTAGCCATGGTCTTGACTTGACACAGGCGAAGGTCCTCCAAAATAGCCATAGCAAGGGCAGCTCCTTCTTGAGGATCTGTACCAGCCCCCAACTCATCCAAGAGTAAGAGTGAATGTTGATTAACCTTGCCAAGAATATCCACGATATTGGTCATGTGGCTAGAGAAGGTAGACAAGCTCTGCTCAATAGACTGCTCATCTCCAATGTCAGCAAAGATTTCTTCAAAAATACCAACACGACTTCCCTTGTCTGCTAAAATCGGCAACCCTGACTGAGCCATAACCTGCGTCAAGCCCAGAGTTTTGAGCATGATGGTCTTACCACCTGTATTGGGACCTGTGATGACAATAGCTGTTAAATCTTGACCAAAATGGACATCATTTGCGACAGCATTTTTGACCAAAGGATGGCAAACATGGAGCAGTTGAATCTCTTGATTTTCTGACAGCAGAGGTACGACTGCTTGTCTTTCTTGGATAAAGCGGACCTTGGCACGAATCAAGTCTAGATGGCCGATAATCCAAGCATCATTGGCAATCTCAGCCGCATGAGGGCGAACACGCTCAGAAATTTCTTGGAGAATGCGAAGCATTTCATAGCGCTCATCTGCTCGCAAACTGGCAATTTCTTCGCTCAGTTTGACCACCTCACGGGGTTCGATATAGACGGTATTTCCACTAGCAGAAATATCATGAACGACACCTGCAATCTTATTGCGGTATGTGTTTTTGACAGGTAAAACCTGACGGCCATTTCTGCTGGCAACGATTCCTTCTGTCAACATCTGCGCTTTTTGTTTGAGCAGATCCTGTAGGACATCGCGTACCTGACTCTCGCTATCATGGATTTTTCGACGGATTCGCGCCAATTCTTCACTGGCAAAATTTTCAATGAAACCTGCATCATTAAAGGCCTGAAGATTTCCTTGTAATTGCGGAAAATCGTGTAATTTCTCAAACCAGAGGGCTAATTCTTCCAAGCTGACATTTTCCAGATTAGAATAAAAACTTTGCAGTTCTCGGCTAGCAAGAAGCACGCGCTTCAAGAGTAGGAACTCCTCGATATTGAGGTCCGCTCCCATCTCCAACCGCTTGCAAACTTCTGCGATTTCTTTAGTTGCAAGAATGGTAAAATGCGGTTGCTCGACAAAGAGAGCCTGCATTTCCTTCATCTCAGCAAAAGCCTGTTTGATTTTATCTACTTTGGCAGTTGGAGCCAGCTGTCTCAATTGCTCCAAGCCCTGCTCGGTCAACAAATGGGGCTCAAACAAGGCCTTGACCTTATTGAACTCTAATGTTTCTAATATTTTCTTATTCATCTTTATTTCCTTATCTTTGAATATCTAGGTGTGGTAGCTTTTTACATTCTGATAGATTCGAGTCAAATCTGTAAACAAAGGGCTAGGAAAATTCCTGCCCTTTTTATCCGATTAAATTTGTCACCCAGATTTGTTTGAGCCAACTGGTTGTTACCGGTATGCTCTGGATGATGTGTTTTGCGACGATACTCTTTTCAAGAGGATTTTGTACAGCCGCCATGGGAATGGTCGCCAAGATTGTCAAGGCCATTTGCAAGACAAATAAGGTCACCAACATGGACAAGATCCCTGCTGAAACTTGGAACAACTTACCACCCAGTTTTTTACTAGGAAGTAAGTGCAAAAGGAGACCAAGCAAACGACCGATGCTATAGACAATCCCAAATACAAGTAAGTAGCCGATCCCTGCGTAAAAGACCTTATCCAACTGAAAGAGTTGATCCGATGGGAAAAAGAAAGTTCCCTGACCTTCCTGTGGATTTGCATAAGGGAGCAGTAAATGAAATTGCTCTCCAAGTCCCTTATAAAACTGGCCAGCCACAAAAGCCGATGCCATGGCTGAAATCAGGTAATAGACCTGTAAGAGCAGCCCTCTCCGATAACCGATATAAAATCCCCAAGCCAAGACCAATAGAAGAAGGAGTGAAATCATAAGGAATCCTCAATCTTGCTCTGTTCTTGCTTACAAGTCACAAGCTTGTGACGGAGTTCTTTTAATTCTTGCTCCTTATCATCAAATTCAATCTCACGGCTGAGCTGAGTTGACAAACAGTTGACTGCCAACAAAAGAGCGATTGTTTCATCGTCTGCACTAGGCATTTGTTCTTTAATTGCTTGGTATTTTTCTGTCGCAACCTTAGCGATTTCCTCCATAAAGAGATTATCATGCTCGCTTGTCAAGGTTAATGATTTTTTCCCGAATGTAAATTTGAATCGATTTAGATTTGCCATAAAATTCACCTCACGATATTATACCAAAATTCGCTAATTTTGTCAGTTTTTACAAATTTGTCTGCTTTTATGGTACAATAGAAACTATGGCAAGTACAACACTCACACCAAGTGAAAAGGAGATTCAAGCTTTTCTTGAACACTATCAAACCAGTCTGGCTCCCAGTAAGAATCCCTATATCCGCTACTTTTTGCGACTACCTCAAGCAACAATTTCTATCTATACTTCTGGAAAGGTTTTGCTTCAGGGTGAAGGAGCTGAGAAATATGCTCGTTTCTTTGGATATCAAGCTGTAGAGGAAACCAGCGGACAAAATCTCCCTTTAATTGGGACAGATGAGGTGGGAAATGGTTCCTACTTTGGTGGGCTTGCAGTTGTGGCTTCCTTTGTCACACCTGACCAGCATGCCTTCTTGCGAAAACTCGGTGTGGGGGATTCCAAGACACTGACCGACCAAAAGATCCGTCAGATTGCTCCTGTTCTCAAGGAAAAAATCCAGCACCAGGCATTGCTTCTCTCACCCAGCAAGTACAACGAGGTCATCGGAGATCGCTACAATGCTGTTTCTGTTAAGGTAGCCCTCCATAACCAGGCTATCTACCTCCTTCTTCAAAAAGGCATTCAGCCTGAGAAAATTGTGATTGATGCCTTTACCAGTGCTAAAAATTATGACAAGTACTTGGCACAAGAGGCCAATCGTTTCAGCAATCCTATCAGCTTAGAAGAAAAGGCTGAGGGCAAATACTTGGCTGTCGCAGTTTCTTCTATCATTGCGCGTGATCTCTTTCTGGAAAATCTTGAAAATCTAGGACGAGAGCTGGGCTATCAACTTCCAAGTGGAGCTGGAACGGCTTCTGATAAGGTTGCTAGCCAGATTTTGCAAGCCTATGGAATGCAGGGACTTAACTTCTGCGCCAAACTGCACTTTAAAAATACTGAAAAAGCGAAAAAACGCTTAGAAAGGTAAGTTATGAATTCATTTAAAAATTTCTTAAAAGAGTGGGGATTGTTCCTCCTAATTCTGTCATTACTAGCTTTAAGTCGTATCTTTTTTTGGAGCAATGTTCGCGTAGAAGGGCATTCTATGGATCCTACCCTAGCGGATGGCGAAATCCTCTTTGTCGTCAAACACCTCCCTATTGACCGTTTTGATATCGTGGTTGCCCATGAGGAAGATGGTAATAAGGACATCGTCAAGCGTGTCATCGGAATGCCTGGCGACACCGTCCGTTACGAAAACGATAAACTTTACATCAATGACAAAGAGACGGACGAACCTTATCTAGCTGACTACATCAAACGTTTCAAGAATGACAAACTCCAAAGCACCTATTCAGGCAAGGGTTTTGAAGGAAATAAAGGAACTTTCTTTAGAAGTATTGCTGAAAAAGCCCAAGCCTTCACAGTTGATGTCAATTACAACACCAACTTTAGCTTTACTGTCCCAGAAGGAGAATACCTTCTCCTTGGAGATGACCGCTTGGTTTCGAGCGACAGCCGTCACGTAGGTACCTTCAAAGCAAAAGATATCACAGGGGAAGCTAAATTCCGCTTCTGGCCAATCACCCGTATCGGAACATTTTAA
This sequence comes from Streptococcus sp. HMSC077D04, assembly GCF_001808785.1. Lineage (GTDB taxonomy): Bacteria > Bacillota > Bacilli > Lactobacillales > Streptococcaceae > Streptococcus > Streptococcus mitis_BX. The sequence continues at coordinate 36,469 of NZ_KV794536.1, forward strand.
GAAATCGAAGAGGCCGAGAATCAAAAATCTCAGCCTCTTCTTCTATCGTGAGAAGTAATCGTTTATTGACTATAATACCCCCCAACTCTCACCTATTCATACAAAGGAATTTTATGGAAGTTTATTTTTCAGGAACCATTGAACGGATTATTTTTGAAAATCCCAGCAATTTTTACCGCATCCTCCTCCTAGAAATCGACGATACGGACGCAGAGGATTTTGATGATTTTGAAATCATTGTCACGGGCGCCATGGCTGATGTGATTGAGGGAGAAGACTATACTTTTTGGGGGCAAATTGTCCAGCACTCCAAGTATGGGGAACAACTGCAAATCAGCCGGTATGAACGCGCAAAACCAACTAGCAAGGGCTTGGTCAAGTACTTTTCAAGTAGCCATTTCAAGGGGATTGGTCTCAAGACAGCTCAGAAAATTGTAGATACCTATGGCGACAATACCATTGACGAAATTCTGCAACACCCAGAAAAGCTAGAAGGTATCTCAGGACTCTCTGCTAAAAATCGCGAGGCCTTCGTCTCTACTCTCCGCCTCAACTACGGAACAGAGATGGTCTTGGCCAAGCTAGCCAACTACGGTATTCCCAACAAACTAGCCTTTCAGATTCAAGACTTTTACAAGGAAGAAACCCTTGATGTGGTTGAAAATTATCCCTATCAGCTAGTTGAGGATATCAAGGGTTTGGGCTTTACTATTGCTGACCAATTAGCGGAAGAACTAGGTATCGAAAGTCAGGCTCCTGAACGCTTCCGCGCCGGTCTAGTACATAGTCTTTTTCAGGCCTGTATGGAAACAGGGGACACCTATGTTGAAGCACGGGATTTGCTAGAACAAACCCTTACTCTCCTTGAGTCTTCCCGTCCCGTGGAACTGGATCCTAGCCAAGTAGCCCAAGAACTCTCCTACCTGATCGAAGAAGACAAGGTTCAGCAGATTGATACAAAAATCTTTGATAACAGCCTCTTTTTCGCTGAGGAAGGCATCCGCAGTCACTTGGTTCGTATCCTTGAAAAAGGAAAACAGAAGAGCCATGATTTAGAAACTATTCAAAAGCATATCACTACTGTCGAGGAAGAACTGGGAATTGAGTATGATAACATTCAAAAACAAGCTATTTGTGATGCTATCCAGAACAAGGTCTTTATCCTAACAGGTGGACCTGGTACTGGTAAGACAACTGTTATCAATGGGATCATCGCTGTTTATGCCCTTTTAGAAGGACTTGACCTCAGGAAAAAAAGCAATCTGCCGATTCTTCTTGCTGCTCCAACTGGACGAGCAGCTCGGCGCATGAATGAATTGACAGGTTTGCCTAGTGCTACCATACACCGCCATTTGGGAATGACAGGGGACGATGATACCAGTCATCTGGAAGATTATCTGGATGCTGACTTTATCATCGTAGATGAATTTTCCATGGTGGATACTTGGCTGGCCAACCAACTCTTCTCCAACATCTCTTCTAGCAGTAAAATCCTCATCGTGGGTGACAGCGACCAACTACCGTCTGTCAGCCCTGGACAGGTTCTAGCGGATCTGCTTCATATTCCCTTGATTCCTCAGACTCGCTTGGAAAAAATTTATCGGCAAAGTGAAGAATCAACCATCGTAACCCTAGCTAGTCAGATTAGACAGGGCATCCTGCCAGCTGATTTCACCCAGAAAAAAGCAGACCGTTCCTACTTTGAAATCGCTAGTGGTCATATTCCTGCTACCATTGAAAAGATCTTAGGCGCTGCCCTCAGAAGTGGTATCCCTGCCCGTGATATCCAAGTTCTGGCTCCCATGTATCGAGGAACTGCAGGGATTGATGCTATCAATCAGCTCATGCAAGACCTGCTCAATCCACCACAAAAAGACCAACTCAGTTTTGAAGCTCCCCAGTGCCACTATCGTAAGGGCGACAAGGTCATTCATTTGGTTAACGATGCTGAAATCAATGTCTTTAATGGGGATCTAGGAGCTATCACAGACCTGATTCCTGGTAAATACACCGAGTCTAAACAAGACGAGATTGTCATTGATTTTGATGGCAATGAGGTCTCTTACCCACGTAACGAATGGTACAAGATTCGCTTGGCCTATGCCATGAGTATCCATAAGTCCCAGGGAAGTGAGTTCCCTGTTGTCATCCTACCTATCACGAGTGCTAGTAGACGTATGCTGGAGCGCAATCTCATCTATACAGCCATTACACGCGCCAAAAGTAAGCTTATCTTACTAGGCGAATTACAGGCCTTCGACTATGCCACCCAACATATCGGAACTGCCCGAAAAACCTATCTGATTGAACGCTTCAGTGATTTATTGGAGAATGTTGAAGAAAAGCAACAAACTGTCTCAGAAACTGCCACATCAAGTGCCTCTGAAAAATTCTACATCCTAACCGAAGAAAACTGGGACAGCATCCCAGCCATGATTGGGATTACAGACGCAGATCTCAAAGAGATTTTTGGAAAATAGTGCACAAGAAAACCCACCAATTCAGGTGGGATTTTTGTTTATGAATACTCAATGAAAATCAAAGAGCAAACTAGG
>NZ_KV794536.1:39123-49277 GCF_001808785.1 Streptococcus sp. HMSC077D04
GAAAATCAAAGAGCAAACTAGGAAGATAGCCGTAAGCTGTACTTGAGTACGGTAAGGCGCCGCTGACGTGGTTTGAAGAGATTTTCGAAGAGTCTAAGATTATTTAACTGTTGCTGTGCTTGTAATCAACTCAACAGCTTTTTTGATTGTGATATCGTGTTTCAACATATCAGCTGAAAGCAAGCTTTGTACTTGTGCAACTTCCATGTTGTAGTCTGTAGCCAATTGCTCGATTTCTTTTTGGATTTCTTCTTCTGAAGCATCAAATCCTTCAGCTTTGGCAACTGCTTCAATAACAAGGTTAGTCTTAGTACGTGACTCAGCTTCTGCTTGGTATTGATTGTGAAGGTCTTCTTGAGTAGTTCCAGTGATTTGGAAGTACATGTCAGGGTTGATACCTTGACGTTGCAAGTTTCCAAGGAATTCGTTTACTGAGCGGTGAACTTCTTCGTGAATCATTTCTTCTGGAAGTTCTACGATTTCAGCGTTTTCTACAGCTTTATCGATTGCTGCACCTTCTACTGCATCTTTGTAAGCTTCTTCTTTAGCAGCAGCCAATTCCTTGCGGTATTTTTCTTTCAATTCAGCAAGTGTTTCAACTTCTTCGTCGATGTCTTTTGCAAGCTCATCGTCAAGAGCTGGAACTTCTTTAGCTTTTACTTCGTGGATAGTTGTCACGAATTTAGCTTCTTTACCTGCAAGATCTTCTGCTTGGTAGTCTTCTGGGAATGTTACAACGACATCAACAGTTTCGCCAGCTGAGTGACCTACCAATTGGTCTTCGAAACCAGGGATGAATTGACCTGAACCAAGTCCAAGTGAGAAGTTTTCACCTTTTCCGCCATCAAATTCAACACCGTCGATAGAACCAACGAAGTCGATGACAACAGTGTCGCCGTTTTCAGCAGCAGCTTCTTTGATAACCAATTCAGCCAAGTTGTTGCGTTCGCGTTCGATACGCTCTTCAACGTCAGCATCAGTTACTTCTTTTTCTACATCTACTGATACTTCAAGGTTTTTGTAGTCACCCAATTTTACTTCAGGTTTTGTAACAACTTCAGCAGTGATAACCCAGTCTTGACCTTTTTCCATTGAAGTTACATCAATTTTTGGTTGTGCAACGACTTCAAGACCAGCTTCTTTTACAGCTGCTTCATAAGCGTTTGGTAAAAGAGCGTTCATAACGTCTTGGTAAAGTGACTCTTCACCAAATTTTTTGTCGAAGATAGGGCGTGGAAGGTGACCTTTACGGAAACCTGGAACATTAAGAGATTTCTTCACTGAGTTGAAGACACGGTCCAATTCTGGTTTGATTTGGTCTTGAGAGATAGTAAAAGTCAAGACACCACGGTTTGTTTCTTTGTTTTCAAATGATACAGACATTCTGTCATTTCTCCTTAAAATTTTTTAAATACAGTCTATTATAACATAAATGGGCGACTTTTTTCAAGTAATGAATGCGCTTTTCAATGACGCTAGAGGTACTTGCTTGCTTCTTTGATACTAAGGTCAGCTATTTCTCCAATATTATTTTTGCATATCTGTTAAAAGTCCTCATGCCCCACCAAGTGGTGCTGAAAGGCATAGACTGCAGCCTGGGTACGATCGCTAACCTCAAGTTTGGCAAGAATGTTAGACACGTGCGTCTTGACCGTCTTGAGAGAGATAAACAGTTCGTCTGCGATACGCTGATTTTCGTAGCCCTTGGCGATGAGTTGGAGAACATCTCGCTCACGCGCAGTCAAGTCCTCATGTAGTTCTATGTGATTTCGGTGGTATTCGACCTTCTTGCTGACCTCTTGCTCAATGGCCAACTCTCCAGCAGCCACCTTACGGACGGCATGGAGTAGTTCGTCCGCACTAGAAGTCTTGAGCATATAGCCACGAGCACCTGCATCTAAGACGGGCATGATTTTTTCATTGTCCAAATAAGAGCTCACAATCAAAATCTTGGCTTCAGGCCATTCTTTGAGGATAGCCAAGGTCGCATCAATCCCATTCATCTCAGGCATGACAATATCCATGACAATGACATCTGGACGTAATTCCAAGGCTAAGTCAATGCCTTGAGATCCGTTTGTAGCCTCACCCACAACTTCTACATCATCTTGGAGGTCAAAGTAGCTTTTCAAGCCCAAGCGGACCATTTCATGGTCATCTACTAGTAAAATTTTCATCTTTACTCCTTTATCATTCCTTATCGAGCAGGGGAATACGGATATCAACTGCCAGCCCTTGTTTGGGAGCTGTTAATAACTGAACCGTCCCTGCCATATCTTCAACCCGCTCCTTGATATTGCGGAGTCCATAACTCAGGTCATCTAAACTCCCTAACTGGAAACCAATCCCATTGTCCACCACCTTCAGCTGCAATTCAAAATCTGTCTGATAGAGATATACATCCAAACAAGAGGCCTGGGCATGGCGGAGGGTATTGCTGATCAATTCTTGCAGAATACGGAAGATATGCTCCTCGATTTTCTTAGGCAATTTCGTCACATTTTGCTTGAAACTAACCTTGAGATCACTCTTGTCCTCAAGCTCTTTTAAGAGGATTTGAATCCCTTCAACCAGACTCTTCTGCTCCAACTCAACCGGTCTCAAATGCAAGAGTAAGACCCGCAAATCCTTCTGGGCAGTTTCTAAAATGGCTGTGACACTCTGCAACTGGGTCTGCATCTTTTCTCTATCCAATTTCAAAGCCTGCTGACTGATACCCGATAAAATCATGTGGGCCGCAAACAACTCCTGACTGACTGTATCGTGCAAATCCCTAGCAATCCGCTTTCTTTCCTTCTCAATGATTTCCTCTTCCTGAGCAAGACTGTGATTTTCTGCTTTTTGAAGAGCTTCTGTCAAAAGGTTAAGTTTACCTGACAAGGACTTGAAACTGGCATCCAAATCTGGATCTGCAACCTGAACCACTTCTTGTCCTGCCAACAAACGCTTGAGATTAGTCTGCATTTTTCTTAGAGAAAGCTCTTCAACACCTCTCCAAAACAGGGCTAAGAGAAAGGTCATGGACATGCTGAATACCAACAACAAAAAGACAAATTTTTCTGTTTTTTCGACATCATGCAAGAAAATAGACCAGTCAAAGTCAAGTATTTCCAGCAAGCTGTGGGAGAAAAATAAGACAAACAGAAAGGAGGTGAGAGCAATGATTACATAGGCTTGTTTTTTCATCCTCTAACCACCTCCACATCCCCAATTATAGTCGTCAAGAAAATCTTGACACTCTTGTTACTCTTAAGGTAGTCTCTTGTTTCTTGATGATAGTGTTCATTGCGGAGCGCTCGCTTGGGCTGGTTGAAAAAAGTCAAATCACCATAGAGACAGTTAACACTGAGACTAACTTCTACATCTACGGGCACAATGATTTTAGTTGTTCCTACCATCTTTCTGAGGATAATGACATTGTCATGATTGGTTAAGATGACCCTCTCCAGATGAATGGTATCCTTACCCATAAGGCGAAAGAGATTGATATCATCAAACTGGCAAGTCTGGTAGCTTGAAAAATGATGGAGATTGCCAAACCAACGATTTTTCTCCTTCTTAACCGTCACAACCTCTTCAAAAACCAAATTGGTCTGCTCTTTTTCCTGGTTCATCATCGGATAAAGAAGAAAGAGGCTGTATATGACCGCAACAAAAATAGCTAGAATCACAAAAGGATTGAGCATGACGATGAAAAAGAAGAGAATAGTTGCCACTACTAAAAGAAGATTATTGCCCTCCTTACCAGTGTAATAGCGAATCAAAAGCAAAAAGAGGAATAGAATCAGCAGAAAACGCGAAAAATGCTCTGAAACCATCAAAATCAGAGCTCCTGTCAAAAGACAGGCTTCGATAAATAAAAAGATTTTAAATTTTCTCATAGGTTCATCCTCTCTCTTCTATTTTATCACACTTCAAAAAAGTCACCTCGGTCTGAAGATGGAAAAAAGGCGATGGTTACGCCTTTTTCATCTGATCCTTTGCTTCTTTTAATTTTCCATATAGAAGATAGTCTACTTTTTGCAGTTCTGCTATGGTGGCACAATTAAGAGCACACATGATGAGTCGTAAATCATCTTTCCAACCCTGAACAATAGCAATGACCTCTTCAATCGAGTGGTTTTCTACTAACTCTAACATAGTTCGAGACAGCCCTACAGCCTTGGCGCCAAAGACCAGACACTTAATCATATCCAGCGGATTTCGAATCCCTCCGCTAACCAAAAGTTCAACCTTGTCTTTCCAGTCTTGGGCATTAAGAAGGGCCTGCATGGTAGACTGCCCCCATTGATTAAGGTAATCACGTCGGCCACTGCGACGGTTTTCTATATAGGCAAAACTGGTGCCACCACGACCTGACAGGTCAAAGGTTCGAACGCCCAATTCATAGGCTCTCTCGATGGTCTTGGCATCCATTCCAAAGCCCACTTCCTTGAGGACAATCGGAACAGAGATTTGCTTGCTATAGTCTGCCAGATGCGATTGCCAGCTTCTGAACTTCCTTTCTCCCTCAGGCATGAGCAATTCCTGCATGACATTGACATGCACTTGCAGGAGAAGAGGGGTCATCTCATCTATAGTCTGAAGACCTAACTCGACAGGCTTGTCTAATCCAATATTGGTTCCAAGAAGGAGATTTGGATGATCAGACTTGACAGAAAAAGTGTCGTCTGTTGGATCCTTAAGGGCTGCGCTATAGGAACCCGTTACAAATAAAATACCACAGGCTTCCGCCACTTGAGCCAGCTTTTGATTGATTTCTCTTCCCTTATCGCTTCCACCCGTCATAGCATTGATATAGAAAGGAAAGTCCCACTTTTGACCAGCAAATTCTGTCGAAAGATCGATTTCATCCAGATCGTAAAGAGGCAGGGAAGAATGAATCAACTCCACCTCATCAAAGCTATTATAGGAACTTTTCTGCTCAAGGGCATAGCGGATATGCTCGTCCTTACGATTTGTCGTCATGTCCTATCCTTTCTTGATATAAGAGCTCAATCCCCAGATTGGCCCAACGGTTTTTTAGGGTTTCAGTTGATTGCTCATCAAAACTCAAGGCAATACCACAATCACCACCACCAGCGCCGCTACTCTTGGCAACAGCCTGCAAATCTTGACTGGCCTCTTTCAACTGTCTAAGCGAAGGCGTGTAAATATCTGCGCTCAAGCCTTCTAAAAGCTTGCTTGCCACTTCTACTTGCTCGATAATTTTTTCAACTTTCCCCTGCTTCAAGGCTTCTACCAAAGAAACCACCGTTTCTTTTGAGGAACTTAAAAATTTCTGATTGATATTTTGCTTGATTTGCTGAACCATGTGACTCGATACAGCCACTTCCTTGGTCCATCCCACTAGGAAATCACATTCTAATGCAGGTTGTACGTGTGAGATTGAAAAGCCCCAATCACGCTCTAAAACTGTCGCCAACTTTTCTTCTTTTAGCCAAGCAGCTACCTGCTGGCGGTCAAATGACTGGTATAGAACCAATTCCTCTGCCACAATACAGGCAATGTCCCCCATAGAACCATTGTCTCCGCGCTTGAGCAAGATAGCACTGGCCAGCTTGAACAAGAGTTCCTGATCAACCGTAATATCATACAGAGCCAGCAGGGCCTTGACAACCAAGACAACGACGCTACCGCTAGAACCTAGACCAAACTTTTTCCCTTCTCGTTCCATTTTTCCTCGGATTTCCAAAGAAAAAGGTCGCAAGGTCTGCCCACGATAAACAAGGAAATCTTGCACTAAAGCAATTGTTTCTTGAATCAAGCTATAGTCAGGATTTGGTGTCAAATCTACTGTGAAATCAAACAGATCTGAATAGATACGGTAACTATCAGAAAAAGCAATCTCGCCCTTCATATAGATGGGAATGGCCTTTATCAAGGCTAACTGCCCTGGCTCTAGAATAGCATATTCACCTGCCCAATAGAGTTTCCCGCAAGTTTTAACAGCAATCATCTTGGCTCAAATCCTTTGTTTTTGACACAATTAAGCGATAACGTTGACTGAAGATTTCTGATAAATGCTCCAAGTCTTTCTCTTGACAGAGGACTTTGACATTGGGACCAGCATCCATAGTAAAGTAGCAGGCTTCCCCTTGCTCACGAAGCTGGCGAACAAAGTCCATGGCTTCATAAGAGGCGTCCGTCAGATAAGAAAAGGCTGGTGATGCTGTTTTGGTCGTAGCGTGCATAGCCAAGGCATTTTCCTCCGTTAATTCCCCAACCTTGGCAAAATCATTTTCTTTGAGGTAAACCAGCATATCCTGATAATCCTTCTCAGACTGACGCACCCATTCATCAAAGGTCGTCGAGGTTTCCACACAAAGTTTCATCCCGTCACGGCTAGAGATTGGTTTTTTCTTATCTTCTAGCACCAACATAATCATAGCTAGTTTCAAGTCTGTCTCTACAGGGTAAATTTCTCCACTATCCTTGTCCCAGGCTCCTAGCGGTCCATAAAAACTCCGAGAAGAAGAGCCTGAAGCAAACTTAGCCTCCTGCGCTAACTGACTTCTATCCAATCCAAGCTTGAAATAAGCATTACAAGCCTTGACCAGGGCGGACAAACCACTAGAACTTGATGACAGACCCGCTGCCGTAGGCATATTGTTTTGAGTGTCAATACGAACAAAGCCTTCCCCAGCTGGACGATAGCGGTCAATAATCTTACTCATCTTAGCATGCTCAGCCTCATTTTGTAACTGACCATTGATATAAAAGGCATCAGCAGTAGCATCCGTTGGTAGAGGCGACAAGGTCGTCTCTGTGTACATATTTTCCAAAGTCAGAGAGATGCTGCTAGTCGCAGGCACCATCTCTTTTTCTTTTTTCTTTCCCCAATATTTGATAATAGCAATATTTGCGTAGGAACGTACTGTTACAGGCTCTCTATCCATATCTGAACAGCTCCTTTCTCTTCTAATCTTTCTGCTAGTTCTTGTGCGTGTGGCAAATTGGGTGCCAAGGCTATGATACAACCTCCTAGCCCACCACCACTCATCTTGGCACCCAGAGCACCATGGCTCAGAGCCGTTTCAACCAAAGAGTCTGCCTCAGGGCTACTGACACCAATTTCTTTTAGATGTAAATGCGCTTGACTGAGGATTAGTCCTAGTCCTTCAGCATCTTTTCGTGAAATCGCTTCTTCTGCTTGCTGGGTCAATTCTCCCAGGGCATGCAAAAACGGCAGGGCATCCTTGCCCTTGTTTTGAACCACTTGGATGGCTTCACGAGTATGACCATAAACACCCGTATCTGCAATGACCAAATAGGCGGATAAATCCATCTCAAGCTCTGTAAATCCTACGTTCTTAATAAAGCGAATAGGCTGGTCACTGAGACAGGTCTTGGCATCCAAACCACTTGGATTCATATGGGCAATCATCTCCGCCCGATTGACCAAGATTTCTAGCACATCATGAGGCAGGTCGGCTTGATAGTAGTCAAAAACCGCACGAATGGCTGCTATGCTAATAGCAGCTGACGAACCCATTCCCCGCTTCTCAGGGATAGCCGAGTCAATCTCACAGCGAATGCAGGCTTCTTTGATATTCAAATACTCCAGAGAAGCATAAACTGCCATGGACAAGGTATCCTCCTCATAGAGGCGCCAAGGACTTTCAGCAGGAACCACCTTACAAGTCACCTCCACCTCCAAAAGAGGTAAGGAAATAGCAGGATAACCATAAACGACCGCATGCTCCCCTATTAAAATAATCTTACTATGTGCCTGACCGACACCAACTTTTTTTGTCATGTTTTCCTTTTGCTAGACGAAAAAGCCGTCTCATACTCAATGAAAATCAAAAAGCAAACTAGGAAACTAGCCGCAGGTTGCTCAAAACACTGTTTTGAGGTTGCAGATAGAACTGACGAAGTCAGTCACATATATACGGTAAGGCGACGCTGACGTGGTTTGAATTTGATTTTCGAAGAGTATTATTTTTTCCTACAAGTATTTATTCTCTCCTATCTATTTTATTATATTTTCACAAAAAAAGCGATTGTTTCCTTCACAATCGCCTCTTTCATTATTGAACCCATTCGCCATTATAATTGACAGAATAGCCATCTACGGTCGTATTCACTGCTAAAGCACCTGAGCTATAAGCATAGTACCATTTGCCATTGACCTGGAACCAGCCTGTCTTCATATCTCCATTACCTGCATTTAGATAGTACCAAGTTGAACCATCTTGATACCAACCAGTTACCATAGCTCCTGATGAACGGAGATAGTACCACTTGTTACCAAGATATTGCCAGCCTGTTTTCATATCGCCATTTTCAGCATCTAAATAGTACCAAGTTGAGCCTTCTTGATACCAGCCAGTCGCCATAGCTCCTGATGAACGGAGATAGTACCACTTATTGCCAATTTGCTTCCAACCAGTTTGCATAATGCCAGTTTCTGGGTCTAGGTAATACCACGGAGCAGGTTTGCTTCTATCAATGTCAACAGTAACATGGAAATCTTGAGTCCAACCCTTAGCAACTTCACCAATTGGTAGTGGATTGTAAGAATCATCGCCAGAAATTCCTAGCTTATTTAAATAATACCAATTGCCGTCTTCATAAGTCCAGCCTGTCTTTACAGCATAATGATTATCAAAATAATAAGTTCTCTTTTCAGCAGATGGAGCATATTGTTCACCGTATACTTTTCCTGTATTTTCAGACGTTTTTGCCTCTAGTACTTGTTTATCTGTTTGTTCTAGCAAAGCACCATCTTGTCCAAAATAGTACCACTTCTCCTCAAGGCCAATTTCTAAGACTGGACGATTATTAAATAAATTATCACGATAACCTGTTCCATGAATTTCTACGTATTGCCAACCGACTACCATTTCTCCTTTATCACCAAAATAGTAAGTTTTACCGTCTATTTTATGCCAATAGATTGCTTTATGATCATCTTTTACATAATATTTTCTATTATCCTTATCAACAAATTGGCCACCTGTGGTATCCGCAAATACCGTATTTGTCGCTAGCAAACCAAAGAAAAATGTTGCTAGTGCGACTTGCATCATTTTTTTCAAAAGCTTCATTTGTATCTCCTCCAAGATTAAATCCATTCACCAGATGAGGCGAAATTATAAACTTTACCATCGATAATTTGGCTACCTGTAACCATTGTTCCAGAGGAATTGAGATAATACCAGTTTCCTCCTACTTTTATCCAACCTGTTTTCATGTCTCCATTAGTAGGATCTAGATAGTACCATGTTGAACCATCTTTCACCCAACCAGTTGCCATAGCTCCTGATGAACGGAGATAGTACCACTTGTTACCAAGATATTGCCAGCCTGTTTTCATATCGCCATTTTCAGCATCTAAATAGTACCAAGTTGAGCCTTCCTGATACCAGCCAGTTGTCATAGCTCCTGATGAACGGAGGTAGTACCACTTATTGCCAATTTGCTTCCAACCAGTTTGCATGATACCAGTTGTTGGATCTAGATAGTACCAAGCTGAACCATCATTTATCCAACCTGTACGTATTTCACCACCAATATAGTTTTCTCCATTAATTTCTGTTTTAGCTAGATAATACCAGTTAGACTGGTCATAAAGCCAACCTGTCTTTAAAGAATGATCTTGATTAAAGTAATAGTTCGTGTAAAAACTCTTCTCTTCTTTATCTTCCGGATTTGTACGTTTTTCCCCATACTTTCTTCCAACGCTGTCTTTAGTTTTAACCTCTAATGCTTCCCAACCAACAAACTCTTGTAGCACTCCATTTTTGTCAAAGTAGTACCATTCTGGCATTGGGGAACCTTCTAATCTTATACCATTAGGATAAGGACCAATTGTACTACCTTTAGATGGAAACGGAATATATTGCCAGCCGACCACCATCTCTCCAGATAAAGGATCAAAATAATAGTACTTCCCATCAATCACTCGCCAGTAGGTTTCTTTTAGGTCCCCCTTCTTGTAGTAGGTTCTACCATTTTCTTGGACAAATTGCCAGCCTTCTGAATCAGCATCATCCGCCAATACTGCACTTGTTGCTAGCAAACCGAAGAAAAAGACTGCTAATGCGATTTGCATCAATTTTTTTATTATTTTCATTAGACCTATCCTCCATAACTGATTATAGCAAAGACCAAACCGCATGTCAATATATAGAAAATCCCTCAAAAAA